>JALOPK010000210.1 GCA_025453925.1 Candidatus Eiseniibacteriota bacterium
CCGTCACCGTTCTCCAGGAAAGAATTCACGCCATACTCCACCGCGCCTCGCACGCACCGGACGAACTCGGTGAAGGGCGACCCCCCGGGGCCCGTGTCCCTGGGGTATCCCTTGATGCGGCCGTCGGCGAAGTTGACGCCGAAGACCGTCGTAGCACCGCCCATGGTCGTACCGACGTACGGGGTGCGTGACCAGTATTGCGCATCGATGATCCGCTCGCCAATGCTCTCGTCGCCGTAGACGAAGTCGAAGTGTTCCGTGTCGATGAACGGCACCAGCCCCGAGGTGCCTCCAGTGTAGCCGCTGGGGTCGATACCGCGAAAATCGATCAGCGAATAGAGCTCCTTGATGGTCGGCAATCGCCAATCGTCATATCCACCGAAGACCTGCGCGTTGAGCACCCCAGGGTAGTCCTGGATCTCGGTCCACGTCATCTTGTCATCGGAATCCAGATCGCCATCGCCATTGGTATCGGGGGTGCGCTGCCAGGTGAGCCCGGTGACATTGTCCAGGACTGTGAGCCCGTCGCCACTCACGGCATAGCTGGGCGGGTTTCCCTCGTACTGCGCATCCTGCCCATAGAAGGGCTGCCCCGGTGCGGGACAGGTGATCTCCACCGAGGCGTTGTAGCAGGCATCCTGCCCGGTATCCACGATGGGGTAGGTACCGGCCGGGCCGAACCCCACGGTCAGCACGGCCTCGTTGGACGTGGCAGTGCCGAAGTCGTTGGACACGACACAGCGGTAGTTTCCCGCGTCACCTTCGACTACCGACTCGATGTGATAGATGCTATCGGTGGCGGCATCGATGTCGCTCTGGTCCTTCTGCCACTGGTACTCCAGCGGCGGCGTGCCGGTGGCGGCGACCGCGAAGGTGACCGATTCCCCTGGGGGTACCGTGCGAGACTGGGGATGTTGGGTGATCGTGGGTGGAAGGTCCGCTCCCGGCGTCACGGTGAATCCGGAATTCATCGAGAACAGCAGCGTCCCTCCCTGGGGAAGCGGGAACGCCACCACGACATCTTTGGCACCCGCCGGCTCACCCTGAGGGATGTCAAATACGGCGGAGACCTGGTACTGGCTTGCGTGCGTGAGAGAGCTTCCGGCGAGGGTTCCGATGGTGACACTGGTCGGCATGATGCCCGCGGGCGGGGCCGGAGGCACGTCGGTATCCAGGGTGAAGCTGACCAGAAGACCGGTCGTACCCTGGGGGGCGAAGGTAGGGCTGATTGCAGTGATCTGATTGGCCTCCTGACCCATCACTGCACCCGCCGACACGCTGAGGAATATGGCAGCCAGCCGGATCCATCGTGAGACAAGGGTCATCGCGGCCACAGAGGTCTCCTTCCGTGAGAAACCATGCTCGCACCGTTCTGGACGACGGATGCGCCTCGCGCACACAGCGTGGGGCGAGGACATTCCTAACCCATTGACCACGACGTGACGAAGTGGTTTAGCGATACGCCCCCCGAAAGCCCGCGTCACCTCGGGTCAGCCGAGGAGATCCCTGCGCGTTCGGTTCCCTGGGCCGCCCTGGGCTGACGCCTGGTGTTTGTCGTCTCGTCTCGGATGTACTGCAAAGAGACCCCTCCGGCCGCGAGCTCTCTCGTCGTACGTCCGCTGTTCGCGGACGGGTCCTCGCTCCCGTGTCTCACTCCGCATTCCTCATTCCGCAATACGAGATCTATCGATGCCGACCGCCTATTGCCGGCTGCTCCCTATCCCCTGTAACCCATGACCTGTACGCTCGGGTCACGTTTCGGATTTCGTGCTTCGGATTTCCTGCGCAGCAGGCCCCCCCTCCTCCCCTATCTCCCTGACCACGTCGACGGTGGTGTCCTCGTCGCTGTGAGTGACGGTGAAGCCACGCTTCTGGAATACCGCGATCATCGGCCGGTTGTCTGACGTGGTCTGGGCTACGATACGCTTCAGCTTCCACTTCCGGGCCACGTCCATGCAGTAGTCGGTCAACCTGCTCCCCAGCTCCCGCTTCTGCCACGCGTCCACAATCAGGACCGCATACTCGACCGATTCGTGGTCGGGGTCGGCAATCAGGCGGCCCACGCCGATCAGCTTGCGTTCACCGTCCTCGACGATCTCGGCTACGATGGCGATCTCCCGATTGTAGTCGATGTAGCAGAACCGGGTGGCGACCTCGTGTGACTGCCAGTGGAAGAAGTGGCGGAACCGTGAGTAGATCGACTCCTTCGAGCAGCTGGCCAGCATTTTCAGCCACAAGGGCTCGTCCTCGGGTTTGATGGGCCGGAACGTGACCGGCGTGCCATCCTTCAGGGTCACCTGCTGTACGTACTTCTCCGGATAGGGGTGCAGGGCAAGGTGGGCATAGGGCTCCTGCTCCTCACGCATCGCCACCGGATCCAGAATGATCCGTGCGTCCAGCGCCACGACGTCCCGCGGCGTAACCAGCAGCGGATTGATGTCCAGTTCGGCGATCTCCGGGAAGTCGGCCGCCACATAGGACAGTCGGATCAGCACCTCGATCAGCATGTCGAGGTTGACGGGCGGGCGCCCGCGATACCCCCGCAACAGGGGCCAGATCTTCAGTGACTCCAGCATGAGACGAGCCAAACGCTCGTTCAGCGGAGGGAACCCCAGGCTGCGGTCTCCCAGGACCTCGGCGGCAACCCCGCCCATGCCGGTCATGAGTACGGTCCCGAACACGGGATCCTTCTTGATGCCGAGGATGAGCTCCATGCCATCCCGCGTATCCACCATCGGCTGTACCGTGACACCCAGGAGCGAGGCCTCCGGCGCCTTGACCTGCGCGTTGTGCATGATCCGCTCGAACGCATCCCGCACCATGCGTTCGTCTTCGAGGTCTAACGCCACGCCACCCACGTCGGTCTTGTGGGTGATGTCGGGGGAGAGAATCTTCAAAACGACGGGGTACCCCAGCTGTGCGGCAGCCCGTGTCGCCTCGTCCGCGGTTGCCGCTGCCAGCGGCAGGGTAACAGGAATCCCGTAGGCGTGGAGAAGCGTCTTCGAGATCGTCTCGGACATGGCCGCGCCGCCGCGTTCGAAGTGTGGGAGGAAGTCCGTGCGGAGCGCGTCGCGATCGAAGGTGAGCGCAACCGGGATGTCCTTTGGCGTCTCGTAGAGAGTCGTGAGATTGCGCGCATACGCCACCAACGTCATGAATGCTCTGACGGCCTGCTCGGGCGTGCGATAGGCGGGAATGCCGTTTTCCGTGAGGAGCCCAATGCCCTCCCGCATGGTGGCGCCGCCGAGCCATGCCGCAAGCAGTGGCTTTGGCGTTGTGGCGGCGAGCTTGGCGATGGCCTTGGCAACACCCGTCGGGTTGGTCATGGCCTGGGGCGTGACGATGACCAGCACTGCGTCGACCCCGGGATCAGCCAGCACGATCTCAACCGCCTTCTGCATCCGCTTCGGGTTCGCATCCCCCAAGACGTCGATGGGGTTCCGATGCGACCACGCGGCAGGGAGGTTGGCATCAAGCTGTGCCATGGCAGCGGGAGAAAGCTCCGCCAGGACGCCCTGCTCGGCCAGCAGCGCGTCGGTGGCCATCACGCCGGGGCCGCCTGCGTTGGTAACGATGGCCAGGCGGGGGCCCAGAGGGATCTTGTTGCGTCCGATCATCTCGGCGCAATCGAAGATGTCGCCGATGTCGTAGACTCGCGTCAGCCCGATCCGCTGGAACGCCGCATCGTACACTGCATCCTCGGAGGCCAGCGCCCCGGTGTGGGATGCCGCGACCTTGGCGGATTCAGGGAATCGGCCCGCCTTGTAGGCGAGGATTGGCTTGCTCCGCGCGAACGCCCTGGCCGCGGTCATGAAGCGCCGGGCGTTCTCGATGGACTCGATGTAGCATATGATGGAACTGGTCGCCGGATCATTGCCGAAGTAGTCGATGAGGTCGCCGAAGTCGACATCCACCGTGTTGCCGATGGACACAAAATGGGAGAACCCGATCTTCCCCTCGATGGCCCAGTCGAGCACCGACGTGCACAGGGCGCCGGACTGGGAGACGAAGGCGACGTTCCCCGCTTTGGGCATGCCCGAGGCGAAGCTCACGTTCAACCGCCTGCCAGGCACGATGATGCCCAGGCAGTTGGGACCGATGATCCGCATCCCGGGGAACCGACGCCGTTCTTCCTTGATCCGGTCCTCCAGCCGTCTGCCTTCTTCCCCGGTTTCCTTGAAGCCCGCGGACATGATGATGATGCCGTTGACACCCGCGTCACCGCACTGGCGCACCGCGTCAGGCACCTGTTCCGCGGGGGCGCAGATCACCGCCAGATCGGGGGTGCGGGGCACCGCCTGGAGGCGGGGATAGCACGGCACGCCCATGACCGCCTCGCTCTCCTCGTTGACCGGGTATACGACGCCCTGGAAACCTCCCCCCACCAGATTGGCCAAGACCCTCCCGCCGACGCTGTTGGGATTGATGGTGACGCCAACCAAGGCGATGCGACGAGGATTGAAGATGCTGTCCAGTCCGTGGACGTTCATGGGTTCCATCGTGTCGTGCTCCCGGAATGCGCGGCGGAGGTCGGAGTGGGGATACGGATTCGCCACCGAATCTGTCGAACCCTCCGGCCTAAGGCAACTCGGGGGTCAGCACGACGACCGGCGTTCCCGAAACAATCACGGACCTGGGGCTCACCTCGCTGCGTTGGGAGCAATGAACCGTGGCCGCACCTTTGTCAATGTGGAGCGGGCGGAACACCGCCGGTGTGCTCCCTATGGTCCAGGAGTCACGATGCGGATCCCGTCCTTCGTCAGCTTCAGAAGACTGACGATCACCACGATGAACTCAAGCCTTCCGAGAAACATGGCCAGCGTCTCGGTCCAGAGCGCGACGCTCGGCATGGAATAGGAGGTGACACCTTTGGAGAGCCCCACGGTCCCAATGGCCGAGGCCATCTCGAACAGCGAGTCACCCAGAGCAGAGCCGCAGCCGCACAGCATCAGGCTCCCCACCAGGTAGGTTGTCATGTAGAGGAACACGAAGACACACACCTGCCGGACCCTGGCATCATCTGCGGATACGTACCCCTCACCCTCCCACAGAGCCCGCTCCATCACCGCCGTGCGGGGCAGGAGCGCACGTCTGATCTCCCACACCAGCAGTTTCCAGAGCAGGTAGACGCGGAACTGCTTGATGCCACCTGCCGTTGAGCAGGTGCCCCCGCCGATCAGCATCAGCACGATCAGCACTAGCACCCCCGTGCCGCTCCAGTCCCTGTAGCCGACTGTGGAGAAACCGGTGGTAGTAAGGGCTGAGATCGTCTCAAAGATCGCGACGCGCGCGGCCTTCCCGGTATGGGGGTAGAGCCGTTGGCACGTGAAGAGAAACGCGATCACCGCCGAGGTCGGAATCAGCACGCCCATGAGACGCACCTCGCCGTTGCGCACCACGGCCCTGAGTCTGCCGCGCAGGAGAAACCAGGCGGTGACGAAGCTCAAGTTGCCCAGCAGCATCAGAACCAGCGTCACGGCCTCGATGGCCCACGAATCCCAATAGCCGATGCTTTCCACACGACTGGAGAACCCTCCCGTCGAAACCGCAGGGAAAGCGTGGTTGACCGCATCGAAGAGGGACATCCCGGCTATCCGGTACGCGAGGGTGCCAAGGACGGCGTAGCCGGCGTAGATGATCAGCACAAGTCGAGCGGATTTGCGCACGTGCGGAGCCAGTTGGTCACCGCGGCCCTCTGCGGCGGAAACCCCCACGCCCGTTGGCCCAACAATGGCGGAGAGCATGATGATGGCCAGGCCCGCCCCCCCGGCCAACTGCATGCAGCTCCGCCACAGGAGGATCATCGGACTCGCGCGGGTCACGTCCACGACGGAGAGGCCGGTGGTAGTCCAGCCGCTGACCGATTCGAACACGGCCCTGGAGAACGAGAGGCCGGCCGCCCACATCAGCGGCCATGCCGAAAAGACGATGACCGTGGTCCAACCAAGGAGGACGACCACCCCGCCTTCCTGGATGGAAAGGTTCGCCGGCCGAACGGG
>JALOPK010000211.1 GCA_025453925.1 Candidatus Eiseniibacteriota bacterium
CTGGTCGTGGTCGCCGTCCTCAGCACGCCCTGGCTGAAGCACGCGGCGCCGTGGGCTGTCCACCGGCAGGGTTTCGTGTCCTCAGCCACTCCGGTGGCCGCGGTCGAGTTCCTGCTCGATGAACGCCCGCCCGCGCCGCTCTTCAACGAGAACGGGTTTGGTAGCTACCTGATCTGGGCTGCCAGTCCGGCCTACAAGGTGTTCTCCGATCCGCGGCTTGAACTCTATGATCTTCAACTCTGGCAGGAGGGAGGCGGCTCGATTCATTTCCGCATGCCGATCTACCCGCCTGTTGACCCGAACGTCCTCCTTGCCGACGGCATACCCGCGTGCCGGCTGGTGGTCATTCGCAGCGGCGTCGATCTGGACAGGTTCTCCCGGGTTCCGGCCGCGGATGGGCTCCGGGACGATCTGGGGATTCCCCGCGATCACTTGGTCGTGGGCACGGTAGCGGCCATGGCGCGGCACAAGGACTACCCCACGCTGCTGGTCGCCGCACAGGCCGTACTCCAGGCCGGGGAAAAGGTGACGTTCTGCGCGGTCGGGGATGGCCCCGAGCGTGGCAAGGTCCACGCCCTGGCCCGCCGGCTGGGGCTGGGAGACCGGTGCATGTTCGTTGGCTTCCAGGACGACGTCGGCCCCTACCTGCGGCTGTTCGACATCTTCGTCATGGCCTCACGGACGGAAGGGCTTGGTACGTCACTCATCGATGCGTTGGCGGTAGGCCTCCCCGTGGCGGCTACCCGGGCAGGAGGCATCGGGGAAATCGTGCGGGATGGGGAGAACGGGCTTCTGGTTTCCGTGCGGAATCCGACGGCTCTGGCCGGGGCGATCCTGCGGCTGATTCACGACAGGGATCTGCGCGCCAGGCTGTCCGCCCAAGCGCGGCCCTCGGTGGAGGAATTTGCCATCACTCACACCGTCAGGAAGAACCTGGAGCTCTACCAAAGGCTCATGCAGTCAGAGTGCCGCGGCCGTCCGAGCCGGCAGAGGCCGGAATGCCCCGCCGGCTGAGAATGTCGAGGATGTGAGCCGCCGTCCTGCGGCCATGGTTGCCGTCCAAGACATCGAACATCAAGGCGTTCGCCTGTCTACGGCTTTCAGAGTGGAGGCCCGGGTACGCCAGCGAACGCTCGATTGCGGGCTCAAGCTCGTCAAACGAATCAATCGGTGTTGAGATCCGGCCCAACAGGGCCACGATCTCTTCGGGCATTCGTCGCGCGCGCCCCCCCGCGATCCTGAACGTGATGATCGGTTTGTCTAGCGCGCAGAACTCGGCGAGGATCGAGCTCGTGTCGCCCACCATCACATCGGCCAGCAGAAGGTATGGCCACATCCGCGTCTCGCGGATGAAATGTACGCCCGGCTGACGCTCGACTGCGGCGACGAGGCGCCGCGAGGTCGCCGGGTGGACGGTGACCATGGTATTGTACCGGGTCGTCAGTGCGTGGAGCCTGTCGCACCAGCGATCGATGGCCGACATTCCGGAGCGGTCCCACGTCGCGGTCACCAGCACGGTGGGCCGGTCCCTCACCAGGCCGAGCTTCCGGCCTACGTCGGCAGCCGTCTCGCCGGCATCGGGCTGGAACAGGGGGTCGAGTTTGGGGAACCCGCCGGCGACCCCGCTTCTGATACCGTGCTCCCGGGCACGCCGGACCTCGTGCTCCGAGGTGAAGACGAACAGATCGAATGCGTTGTACCGCTCGGGACGGATGAATTGTTTGAAATGGTAGGCGCCATGGCGGAGCCCTATCTTTACGATCTCGCGCAGCGGAAACCGGTGGAGGGCGTGCCGGGCCATGATGACGGCCCCCGGGTAGGAAGGCCACAGCGACGCATCGACGCCCGCATCGCGCAACTCCCGTTGTACCGATCGGTTCTTGGCGACCACGGGGACGGGCGGCAGGAACCGCCGGATCGGATCAAACACGGCCCAGTCATGGGACTCCCCGCAGTAGAACACCACGGGCGGGCTTCTTCTTCGCCTGGCGCTCTCCCGCCAGAGGAGACCGTACGGGATCCTGATCAGATGCCCGGACGGAATCACGCCGGAGTGCTTCCCGCCGCAGCGAGGTGCGCCACCAGCGCGCGGGCCATCTCGGCCTCGACGTCTCCGACGCCCGCCGTGAACTGCCAGCGCTCCCCTGCCCTCATGAAGCATCCCCTGCCCCTCTTCAGCGCGCTGACACCGAAGTGAAGTGCCTGGAACTCCAGAAGGGCCCACCCATCGCCATGGGGGCAGATATCCATGGAGAGGAAGGGGGCATCTACCTTGGAGTGGGCTGCTCTCGCGAAGTCGAGCAGGGGGATGGGAACGTCGGAATCGAAGTCGAAGAGCTTCGTCCCGCTGGCGCGGAAGTCCCCGGATACCACGCGCCGTCTCATGACGAAGTACCGGTCACCCATGGCGAGCACCCGGAAGTCGTACTCCAGGCCGGGGATGAACTCCTGCACGACGAGGCGGCGCCGCGGAACCACGAACTCCCGGTACTGCAGGTAGTCCTGACGGGTGGTGTACTCCGGGTAGTCCCGGTAGGTCCTCGGGCGCCTGAAGTACTTCCGTCTGATCAGATCGCAACGGGCCAAGATGCCGACGCGGGGCTCGAGCCTGCCGGCGATGCGCAGGAGGTCGCTGCGATTCCTGGCCAGGAATACGCCGTCGCTGTTCGATCCGTCCACGGTCTTGACGACCAGCGGAAAACTCATGTCGAGGCCTGCCGCCTGCCGGCTGTCCACCACATACGCGCTCCGCAATCCCGGCAGGCCGCGCTGCCGGCGGAACAGCTCCTGATAGCCCTTGTTCTCGTGACACATCAGCAAGTCGAAGGAGGGAATGAGGAGGTTCGATCCGTGGGCAAGATGCCAGACAACGTCGGTGATGTATCTCCGGGTGTTCTCTTTCTGGCTAAACGCGTAGAAGACCGCCGAATCGTGAATGTCCACCGCGCGGGTTGCCACATCCTGAAAGGTGAACCGCCTCACCTCGCGTCCCGCGCGCTCCACGTGGCGGCAGAGGGTGCCGATGTCCAGGCTGACCCACGGGCGCCTCGTCTGTCCGAAGAACCCGCCCTCTTCGGTAAGAACGACAAGAGGTGTCATCGCGTTCCTCATCTCCCGGATGTACGTCCGCAAAGGCATGTCCGCCGCCGCGAACCGACATGGGCGCAAGCAGACGGAAGCACTCGCTGGCACGGCATCCCTGCCCCGAGCGCGCGGGTCACGCCGTGAACACACGCGCGCCCTCGACCCGCCGCCGTCATCTCTCGTACCGCTGAAGCTGGGCGACTACCGCGGCGGGCGTGATGCCCTCCAAGCATTCCCGCGGGCATTCAATCCGCTTCGTGCCATGGAGTGAGCACGGGCGGCATTCCATCGGCAGTTCCATCACGACGTCGCGCGATCCCCCGGGATAGAATCCCCATTCCCGGGCAGTCGGCCCGAACAGGGCGATCAGGGGCGTCCCCACCGCCTCGGCGAGGTGCATGGGGCCTGAGTCGGCGGTGATGAGCACCGACGCGCACGCCAGGAGGGAGCAGGTGGTGCGGAGATCGGTGCGGTTGGTCAGGTCCCGCGCGGCGTCAATGGCTCCCAGGAACGGATTGGGATCCCGCCCTAAAGCCACCCAGTCCCAGCCGGCTGCCGCCAGCGACCGCACCAGTTCGTTCCACGCCGGTCGCGGCCAGGTCTTCAGAGGATGCGTGGCATAGGGATGAAGAGCGGCGATCCGGCCTCCGATGGACCGCTGCTCCAGGAGCGCATGGGCGGCGGCGACCTCGGCGGTGGTCAGGAACACCCGGGGTCGCAATGGTGCACTGGGCGGCTCCGGTTCCAGCGCCATGGCGTAGCGGCGGGGGACGTCAGCCGCCAGTAGCGCGCGCCGGGCAGCGATGGAGCGCCATCGGAGATACACTCGACGTTGCAGGGCATGGGTGGGATAACGGGCGACAGGTCCGTTCCAGAGAAGCGACAAAGTCCGTGACCGAACCGAGCCGTGAAGATCGATCAGAAGGTGCCCGGGGAACTCCCCGGCCAGGCTGCGGGCCGTGCGGACCCAGGCAGCTCCCTGTGACTGCGCCTGCGTCACCTGAATCGTCCGGGTCACTGCGGGATGGCCGAGGAACAACGGTGCGAACCGGTCCCGCGTCATGAAGACGACGTGGAGACCTTTGGTCAGACGCCAGTACTCCAATACCCCGGTGGCGAGCGCCACGTCGCCCAGCGCACCGAGGCGAATCACCACCGCAGGACCGTCCGCGGGTGTCAGGAGTGAAGCGGACATGCCGCGCATCGACCTCGCAGTCAGGGCGCAGACCGATCCGACGACGCCACCGCGGTGATGACGCCGGGTTGATGCGCGGCACAACGGGCGCGGTCGCCCTCCCGCGGAACCGGCGGCAGAATGGAGGATGGGCGCGAGACTGCCGGGGGCAACCTACACGATCTCCGCGCGCAGTAGGTCGTGGAGGTGCACGATGCCGATGATGCGACGCTGATCGTCTACCACGAAAAGGGCGGTGATGGAGTGCTGCTGCATCAGATGAACGGCGGCGTCGCTTACCCGGTGGGGCTCAATGGTTTTCGGTTCCCGGGTCATGACGTCCCGCGCCTGCAGACGATCGATGGACTGATGCGCGCGCAGCAGCCTCGCCAGGTCGCCATTTGAGAAGACGCCCGCCAGCTTCCCGTCCTCCTCGACCGCCACCACGCCCAAGCGCTTGCGGGCGAGTTCGATGATCACGTCAGGCAAGGAGGCTGAGACTGATACCCTCGGGATCCGGTCTCCATCGAGCATGATCTCGTCTACGCGGCGCAACCTCCGCCCCAGTGATCCGCCAGGGTGGCGCAGCGCATAGTCCTCCTCCGAAAAACCTCGTTTCTCCAGGAGCGCGATGGCGAGCGCATCTCCCATGGCCAGCGCCGCGGTGGAACTCGCCGTCGGCACCAGTCCCAGCGGGCACGCCTCCTCCTCGACGCTCACGTCGATCACGATGTCAGCGGACCGGGCGAGTTCGGAGCCCTGCGTCCCCACCAGCGCGATGATGGGAATGCCGAGCCGGCGCACGAACGGGAGGAGGCTCCTGAAATCCGGGCTCGATCCGCTGTTGGAGATGACCATCAGAACGTCCTTGCTGTCCAGCATCCCGATGTCTCCATGGGTCGCCTCGCTCAGTCTGAGGAACATGCTGGGCGTGCCGGTGCTGGCGAGGGTGGATGAGACCTTCTGGGCGATGTTGCCCGATTTCCCGGTGCCCGCCACCACCACCTTGCCGCGGCATTCATACATGAGATCAACCGCCCGACAGGCATCTCCGGCGTCCCGGGCGCACAGTGCGTCAATGGCTCGCGACTCGATCCCGAGCACGCGGATCAGGCTTTCCTTCGTCTCAGACGCGGCGTGAACCGACACCGGCACTCTCTCTTCCTTGATGTTGGGTCGAAGACGATCTCGCGGGTATCCGCGGCAACACGGCATGGAATCTTGTGAGTGCGCTCCTACCGCGCAACGTCTCGGACCGGCCTTCCCCGGCACATGTCGGGCCGCGGCAGCCGAATCGGAGCCCTCGATTCAGCGAGGCCCCGCCTCGATTGCCGCGTCTATCGCGTCCGCGATGCGTTCGGATGCGCCGAGCCGAGCCGTGAGGAAATCGCGGGCCGCCGATCCCTGGGTGCTCGCCCGTACAGGGTCACTCATCCAGGCGCCCAGCACCGCCGCCAAGCCGGGCGCGCTCGACACCGCGCTGATTGCCCCGGACTCGACCATCCCGACCGCTTCAGGCGAGTTGCCATAGTGCGGCCCGACCGTGATGGGCTTCGCCCAGGCGGCAGGCTCCATGACATTGTGGACCTTCCCTCTGAAAAGGCATACGGCCCTCCGGACCCTCGCATGGTTGCCAGAATGCCACGCACGAAGACCATGGGGCGGACGGTTCGGTTGTCTCCCCAGGAATACATTGGGCGATTGAACAGTTTTCCGATCCAGG
>JALOPK010000212.1 GCA_025453925.1 Candidatus Eiseniibacteriota bacterium
GTTCCTGTCGCCATGCAGCGCAGGGGGCCGGTTGTACTTCATCAGCAACATGAGCGGCCGATTCAGTCTCTATGCGATGGACCAGGAGGGCAGCGTCCCCGAGCCGTTGCTTCCACCGGATATCGCCCTGCAGAACCCCGTGCTCCTTGACGGGGTGCCATTTGCGGTCTTCCCGCGGTTCGACCGGATTCTGGTGATGATCGATCACGATGGAGACGAGCGCTACCAGCCCATGGCCATACCGCTGGAAGGCGGCATCCCCGAACCGGCCTTCGGAGCTTCCTTCCCGGGTCAGCGCCTGTACAGCCATCTCCCCGACGAGGAGCAGGGCATCGTCTACCTCGTGGCTGAGTCGATGCATGAGCAGCGATACGAGACCCACCGTGCCTTCATAGGCTCCGGGAGAGTGACCAGGCTCGCGGAGAGCAGGTTCGGGTGGATACCCACCGGCAGCAACCACCTGCACACCAAAACGGTGCTCGTCGAATCGTATGGGGACGGTGACCACGTGCTCGCCATGCACGACCAGCAATTGGGCTTCCGAGTACTCGCCGGCACGCCAATCGATGCCCGTGCGACGGGTGCGACCGAACGGCCCACGGGCTTCGGGGCTGCCTGTTTCACCGGCGACGAGGCCGGCGTGCTTGTTCTCACCTCGCTGTTCTCAGATTTCTACGGCCTGGCCTACCTGGAGCTGGATGGCTCGGCGCGGCCCACCCCGGTCACCATCCAGGACACCGTTCATCATGGGGTTGGTGAACTGGAGGGGATCAGACAGGTGAAAGGGCATCGTTTCTGCCTGCACTACAACGTGGATGGGGCTTCCTGGGCGTATGAGGGCGTCTTCGATGTCGCCTCACACACCATGAGGCTCGCCTCCGTGCTCGCCGGTAAAGGTGATCTCTCGGACGGTGTCGTGACGTCGTGTCACTACTCGAAGGAGCATGATCGTTTCTCGCTCTCTTTCACCACGGCCACATCACCCACGCAGCTCTGCACCATGGACCGCACCCGGCCGGACCAGATGAGAGTTCTGACGCGCGAACGCATCTTGGGTATCCCCCGGGAGCATCTCTCCCGCGGGGAGGACGCCTCATTCGTCTCCCACGATGGTTGGCGGGTGTCCGCCCGGCTCTATCTGCCGGCCGAGGGGTGCGGTTTTGAGGGTCCACGCCCCGTGGTGCTCTACATCCACGGCGGCCCTCAGAGTCAGGAGAGACCCGACTTTTCGTGGTTCTCGATGCCGTTGATCCAGTTTCTGTCGCTCAACGGATTCGCGGTGTTCGTGCCTAACGTGAGGGGAAGCACAGGGTACGGGCTCTCCTACATGCGAGCCGTGTCGAGGGATTGGGGAGGCCAGGACCGTCTGGATCACCTGTTCGCCATGACGGAAGTGCTGCCCGCGGATCCGCGCCTGGATCTCAGTCGGGCGGGAGTCGTCGGCCGCTCGTATGGCGGCTACATGGCGCTCCTCCTGGCGGCCCGGCATCCCGGGTTGTGGAAGGCGGCGGTGGACATGTTCGGACCTTATGACCTCGTGGCCTTCTCGAACAGGATTCCCGAGGCCTGGAAGCCCCACTTCGCGCGCACGGTGGGAGACCCCGCGACCGATCGGGACTTCCTCATCGAACGTTCGCCAAGAACATACATCGGCGGTCTCGCATGCCCGCTCCTCGTGATCCAGGGAAGGAACGACCCCCGTGTCCTGGAGCAGGAATCCCGCGAACTGGTCGGGGAACTCCGAGATCGGGGAAGATCTGTCGACTATCTCGTGTTCGAAGACGAAGGCCACGATGTGTTGAAGTTCGCCAACCGAGTTCGCTGTTATGGGGCAATCACCGGCTTTTTCGCCGGACACCTCCGCCCCTGAGCACGCGGGCACACCGCCTCACAGGAGCCCAACCATGCAGTATCGACAATTCGGCACCTCCGGCCGCACGGTGTCGGCGCTGGGATTCGGCGCCATGCGCCTGCCGGTCATAGATGGTGACATGACCCACATCAACGAGCCGGAGGCAACCGACATGATCCGGTTCGCCATCGACCGTGGAGTGAACTACCTGGACACCGCCTACCCCTATCATGGGGGCAACAGCGAGTCGTTTCTCGGCAGGGCCTTGGCTGATGGCTATCGCCAGCGGGTCACTTTGGTCACCAAGATGCCGACATGGCTCATTGAGTCGGAGGCGGACTTCGACCGTTACCTTGACGAACAACTCGGCAGGCTGCGGGTGGATCTTGTCGACTTCTACCTTTTGCATGCGCTCAACGATCTGAGCTGGCCGAAACTGAAGGCGCTAGGCGTGCTGGCCTGGGGAGAACGGGCTGTTGCCTCCGGTCGCATCGGGGGTCTGGGGTTCTCGTTCCACGATGGTCATCCGGTGTTCATCGACATCCTCAACGACTATGAGGGATGGGCGCTAGCCCAGGTGCAGTACAACTACATGGACGCGTCTTCCCAGGCCGGAACCGCCGGGGTGCGCGAAGCGGCCCGGCGGGGCATCCCCGTGGTCGTCATGGAACCCCTGCGGGGGGGCCAGCTGTCTCAGACGCCGCCTCTCGCGGTGCGCGACGTCTGGGATGCCGCACCATCATCGCGGACCCTGGCGGATTGGGCGCTCCAATGGTTGTGGGATCAGCCCGAGGTTTCGGTCGTGCTCTCCGGCATGAGCACGATTCGGCAGGTGGAGGAGAACCTGGCCAGCGCGGAAAGATCCGCGGCAGGGAGTCTGACGGCTGATGAACGCGCCCACATCGAGCGCGTCAGGGAGGCCTTCATGGCACGAAAGGGCGTGCCGTGTACGGGCTGCGGGTACTGCCTGCCCTGTCCCAGCGGTGTTCGGATTCCTGAGGTCTTCGTCTTCTACAACGAGGCGCTCGTCTATGATGACCTGGCGCGCGCCCGGATGTCGTATCGCTGGGTGGATGAGGAGCACCGGGCGAGCCGTTGCTCCCGCTGCGGCCACTGTGAACCGCTCTGTCCCCAGCACATCGCTATTCCCGATCGGCTGGTCGAGGCGGAGAAGCTGCTTAGCACAGCCTAAGTACTCGGATTGACACTTGCGATCGCATTCGACCGCCGTTGCATCCCGGCTATCTGCGCTCTCCGATCGGTGAGATAGCGCAGCGGATATCTGCCCTCCCCGCTCGCCCGTCGCCCCGAGGCTCCCGGTTCGTGACCGTACCGATGAACGCGAGTACTAAGCCGATTCTCGTCCCCGTCGTCTCAGCGCACCACCACGCGGCCCGCCCCTTGCGCTGTGCGCCTCGCGACGACAGCAACCGCTCGCCCAGGCGCAGAGCCCTGGCTGGTCACCAGCGGCGTGCGGCCCTCGTCGGGGCAACTTCATATAGGACACGTCCTATATTGGACGTGTCTTATATGCCTGCATTCCGGTCGGAACACCCCCTCCGCCATACCCTCGTGGCGATCCCGGCGTACCCCGTCTCTCGGGGCCACGGGTGTCAGCCCGCGGCCCCGAGAGCTCGATGGTGAGAGGCGTCCACCCGATCACGAGCAGGGTGCTTCTGTGCAAGGTCGCCGCGCAGGGGCCGGTGCCGCGACGGGATCGTGGCGGATGATCCCGCGAGAAGACTGGTGCGACGTTCTTCGCCGCGGCGCCGACTACTTCAGGACCTCGGGTAGGAACCGGCCGTCCCGGTAGAACACCTGGCCATCCGCGGAGATCGTCCCTCCCGTCCTCATGTCACAGAGCATGTCCCAATGGATGGCCGACTTGTTGATCCCGCCGGCCTCACCCATGGAATCGCCGATGGCCATATGCACCGTACCGCCGATCTTCTCGTCGAACAGCATGTTCCGCGTGAACTTGGCGATGTTGTAGTTCGTGCCGACGGCGACCTCGCCGAAGCGCGATGCGCCGTCGTCCGTGGCCAGCAATGCATGGAGAAGATCCTCACCCTTTGAGGCCGTCGCATTCACCACTCGACCCGCGGAGATCTGGAGCCGGATGCCCTCGATCTCCTTCCCGGCATAGATCCCCGGGAAACTGAATGTGATGAAGCCGTCGATGGCGTCATCCACCGGTGACGTGAACACTTCGCCGTCGGGGAAGTTCATCGAGCCGTCGCAGTTGATCCACTTGCGGCCCGCCACGGCGACGCGCAGGTCTGTGTCCTTCGCCAGGATATGAAGCTCCTTCTTGCCGTCCAGGAAGTCGACCCATCGGCTCTGCTCCGCGCTTATGCGCTGCCACTCCCGGATGGGATCATCGGCGTTGAGCAACCCTGCGCCGAACACGAAGTCCTCGTATTCATTGAGGCTCATTGAGGCTTCCTGCGCATCCGCATGGGTGGGGAATTGCGTGCCGCACCAGCGGAGCTGGCCATTCCCCATTCGCTCGGAGTAGACGCGACGCCAGGATGCCGCGCCCCGGCTCGACAGCTTGAGCCTTTCGGCGGGGATGCTCGAGTTGATCCGAGTATTGCGGGAGCCCCAGGACGAGATCCAGACATCGGCTTTTCCGATGACCGACTCCATGATGAAGGACGCCTCGAGCAGTTGCTCGTCGGTGGCATGTCTGAGGCGCATCTCACCTACCTCTTGCGAGTTGATGAGCGTCTCCACGTGACCGCCGGCCTGTGTCGCCTCCCGCACCACTTCCGTGAGGAAGGGCAGCGTGACTTCGTCACCACTGACCAGCACGAAGTCATTGGGTGCTACTTTCGTCGAATAGTGAACCAGTACGCGCGCCAGTCGCGCGAGTCGCGGATCTTTCACGTCATCCTCCCAGCGAAAAGAGTAGAACAATCCACCGAAAGAAGGTAGCGTACCCCACCTCCTGGCGCACCACGGCCGGAAGGCGGCCACGCTCGCTCGCGCCCCCCGAGCGCTCACCCCAGCGAGAGCGTGGTCAGGGGCCGAAGGGTGGCGCGCACGGCGCGGAGTTGTCGGGATCGAGGAAACTGGCGGCGGCCTACGATCCGTCCCAGCCGGCCAGCCGGGCCATGAGCCACCAGAACCCACGGCCCTTGAGGATGCAATTGAGCGGACGTGAGTGGGCGCAGCATTCATCGCAGAGGAGAGCTGCCTCGGCCACCAGGTCGCTTCCCGGGTTGGCTGCGCACCATTCGTCCGCCCAGTTCCTCGCCCGATCGTTGTACTCGCATCCGTCGGTGGCGCCCCTGGCGAGGTAGTCGTCGCCGTCGGGATCGAAGCGTTCGATGTCAGCGAAATCGAACAGGATCTTGCCATGCTCGCGGCAGAAAGCCCTGATCTGTTCGTTGCGCTGATGCAGGTTGCCGCCGGGACCGGTGCCGTCCAGGTGCCCTGTCATGTAGACGAATCGGATATCAGGGTAGTCCTGCTCAAGTGCCGCCATGGCGGTGAGGTAGGTCGTGATGTCCTCGGCGGAGTTCCCCGAGACGCCGCCGCACCACGACCACATGACTACGTTGCGATCGCATTGTCTGTCCTGCAGCACCTCCCGCGTGGAGTCCCGCCACGAGAGGTCACCACTGCTTCCAAGGTCGCCCCCACCGAAACACAGGTCATTCATGAACACGCCCGGATTCAGCCCCCAGGATGAAGACGAGAACACCACCGGGGAGTCCGTACGTTCCCGAAGCGCCTCCATGCCGGCGATGAGCTGGCTGCCGTGAGAGGTGTGACTGTAGCCCACCCTCAGGTGCGTAGTGGCAGACGCGATCCACTCCAAGGGCACTCGGGAAAGATCCGTTGACCGGTGATCTGCGACGATGGCGGCACCGGGTGTGCCGTCGGGTTCCGTCGTGCTCTCGTGCCCACAGACGACGAGCGTGAGTCCCGCGTACAGCAGGACCCCCGCGCAGAGGGCGATCCCTCTCACGTCAGACACAGCGGCCTTACCACCGCTCGTGGAACTCGTTCTGGATGACTGAACCGTCAGCGGCGAGGCGAACGTGGAGCGCGTAGAGTTCGGTTTGCTCGGAAAACAGGTAGCTCAAGTCCGACCAGGTCACATGCTCGATGCCATCGA
>JALOPK010000213.1 GCA_025453925.1 Candidatus Eiseniibacteriota bacterium
GGTCGTTCAGTTCCCTGGCCCTCGACAGTTCAGGCAGACCCCACATCGCCTACTACGACGAGAAAACCCAGGATCTCAGATATGCCTTCTTCGATGGGTTGGGCTGGCAGTTCCAGACCGTGGAGAGCACCGGGAACGCGGGGACGTACCCGTCTCTGGTGCTGGACGAGACCGACCTACCGCACGTGAGCTTCAGCGGCACCGGAACCGGCACTTGTCCCGGACTGAGGTACGCGTTCCGACAGGGTGACACATGGCATCTGGAGTGGGTCGATCCTCCTCCCTCCTGAGGGCAGGACCGAGCGCACAGCTCACTGGCCCTGGATGGGTCAGGTCGTCCCCACATCAGCTACACTGCTTCGGGAGCGGTCAAGTATGCGATGAAGGATGCCCAAGCTTGGCATCTAGAACTCATCGATTCGAGTTTCTTCCCCGCCATGTACACATCGCTGTCTCTGGATGGCGAAGGACGGCCGCATACTGCGTACTATGATGTCGACTGGGGCATTCTCGAGTACTCGTACAAGGATGACGTGGGGTGGCACCGCCTCCTCATTGATCAGGCCTTGAGCGTCGGCCGATACGCATCGTTGAGACTGGACCAAGCCGGGCGACCCCACATCGCCTACTACGACGGCACGCTGCTCAATCTGAAGTATGCCCGGGTGGTGCCGGCAACGCTCCCTCTGGATGCGACCGTGAACAACGGCACGCTCACCCTCTCATGGGGCGTTCACGACGCTGCCGCCGAATACTGGGTGTTCGGCGCGGCGAACGCTCCGTTCTTCGTTCCCGGAACGGCTCCCGGATTCGAGTACCGTATCGGTCAGGTTCCGCAGGGCGTAACCACGTGGGAGACCACCACAGGTGTGGGTGACCCCAGCGCCGACTGGACCTATTTGGTGATGTCCGTCAATGGAGCCGGCGCCGAGTTGGGTCGATCGAATCGCGCGGGGGAGTCAGAGTTCCTCCTGACCATTCCCTAAGTACTCGGATCCACACATACGATCGCATTCGACCGCCGTTGCATCCAGTCCATCCGTGTTGCTCGATCGGTGAGATGTCGTCTCGGACATCTGTTCTCCTCGCTCGCCCGATGCCCCGTCGCCCCGTCGCTCTCGGTGCGTGACCGTACGCATGAACGCGAGTACACAGCGTCCTCTCCGCATGCCTGCCGCTGACGACCGCAAAGGCCCACGAGGCGTCTGGCCGACCACCGACGGGCAGAGCGGCTCCCGATTCGCCTGGATGGAGCCTCTCGGATGCCCTCGTGTCGAGATCGGCTTACCAACACTCTCAGGCGCGACCGCACTCATTCGGTCCACCCTGCCAGATTTCCTTGGCCCCGGTACTTGCACCGGGTCTCCCCGGTGGGTGAGCGCTTTTTGGACAGCGAGGCGGATGGGCCTGTGACCGACGCGGGAGTCGTTCCCCGCGCCGCAGGCCGGCGGTTCCCGGATGCGGGCACTCATGCGAAGCTCGTCCTTACTGCGTTGTTCTGGGGAGGCACCTTCGTCGTGGGGCGACTATCCGCCCAAGACATCGAGCCCTATGCCGGCGCGTTTCTTCGTTTCGCCATGGCGTCATCGCTCCTCCTTGTGGTTCTCTGGAAGACGGAGCGGCGGGCCTTGAGAGTCCGACGGCGCGACATGACGAAGCTGGCGCTGCTGGGAGTGAGTGGAGCAGTTCTCTACAACGCTTTCTTCTTCAAAGGCCTTCAGACGGTGACAGCGGGAAGGGCGGCGGTGATCGTTGCCCTCAATCCCTCGCTCATCGCTCTCCTCTCCGCTCGGCTCTACCATGACCGCCTCAGCGGCACGCGCGTGGTAGGTCTTTTGTTGTCGCTTCTGGGAGCGTTGGTCGTGATCTCATCTGGGAAGCCGCTAGATCTGCTTCGGGAGGGCATCGGCCAGGGCGATGGGTACATTCTCGGCTGCGTCGGCAGCTGGGTAGCGTACACGCTCCTCGGCAAGGCCGTGATGGCCCGGCTCTCACCCTTGGCCTCGGTCACCTGGTCATCGGTGATCGGCACAGCCGGTCTGGCGGGATTGGCATTGCATGAAGGGATCATCGGGCATATCACTGCCTACCCGCCACGAGTCTGGCTGAGCAGCGTCTACCTTGCCGTGTTCGGGACGGTTTTCGGCTTCGTCTGGTTCTATCAGGGCATCAGGGTGCTGGGCGCAACGCGTGCGGGGGTCTACATCAACTTCGTCCCTGCCAGTTCGGTTCTCATGGGCTGCATGCTCCTCCATGAACCGCTTTCGTCGTCGTTGATCACTGGGTTGCTGCTGGTTACGGTGGGAGTGACGTTCACGAATGCCACCAGAAACACCCCGTCTCCGCCCGCGCGACACCACCCGCAGGCATGGCCGTCTCCGCCGTGAGTTGCCTGGCCCAGAAGCCTCACCGACCGTGGCCGCTCACGCGGGCGACCGCAGGTGTCTGTGGCGTTGGTTCTGGGCGAGGCATGGCGCAGGTCCCACAGGGCTCCTCAACCCTTCCATCGGCGACGTCGGCCCTATCGCTGATGCGCAATGGCTGTGGGAGTCTGGCAACCGGAGCGCGCGCGTGCCGAGCATGCCCAGAAGGGTTGCCCCTGGACGCCAGGCCCCGTACCTTGACGCTCCAACGACCCCGGTCTCTGCTCGGCGAGCGCCTGCCAGCGATCATGCTCGGGGCAGCCGGCCAGGGCGCGATGCGCAAGGCACGCGGTGTTCACTGCGGACGCGAAAGCTGCCGCGGAGGAGGTTGAGCTATGTCCTCGACTGCTGTACACACTCTTGCCGCTCTCATCTTCGGGGTTGCCGGAGTCGTCGTGTTCGCGACCTCGATTTACCCCCGTTCCTTCTTGCGGACTGTGCATGCTCGCCACCGTCTGCTCCCCGGCCTCGCCGTGCTGCTCATCTTCATGAGCCAGGCCGAGCGCTCCGTGAGCGTCTACCGTACAGTCCCGATGTGGGCCATTGTCGTGGAGTTCGTTGGTCTCGCCCTCGGGGGGCTTGCCGCCATCGTGCTGATTCTGGCCAAAGGCCCCGCACCCGAGGCTCCTCCCAAGCAATAGCCCCGATTACGATTCGGCCGCCGGGTGCGCCACCGCGGCCCGGCGGCGTCCTGGTCATATCTGCCTTCGCCTACCAGCGCCGTCCGAACGGAGTGATGGCTTCCCGTCCGCCCGGGTGAATCATGGGCATCGGGCCGGAAATGCTCCGAGTTCCCGGGCTCGATCCCCCGGCATGAGCGTTGGTTCACACAGGGCCCGAGGTGCGCAGCGCCGGGGACGCGGAGTTGGGCAACTCCCCGGATTCCCGTGGCCACTTTTCGTCCGGATTTCACCGATCGCCAGGCCATATCCGCCTACGCCTGAGACATGTCACACGACGGCATTCCGGCTGCATTGCCCTCATGGGATGACTGCAGGACAGGATGCCCTGATGCGAACACGTGCATCGAACCTGAACCATCTGGAGAGAACACCATGACGCTTCGCCTCACACCGCCCATGGGTCGGCAGATGTGTCGCAACCCAGTTGCGGCGGCGCGACTGCATAGCTGGGCTTCGGCTTGGGCCGCGTCGGCGTTTCTCGGCGGCCTGCTCAGCGGTTCGATGCCTTCCTCGGCCGATGAGGGAGATCGCGGCACATCCGGGTCGGCGGTGGTCATAGTAACCGGTATCGAGGCCGCACAGGAAGGCGAGAAGCAGGAAGCGGAGGGAAGGATGCTGGAACAGCTTCGATTGCTGTAAGCAGCCACCTTCAGGTGGCCTGAAGGGCCGCTCGCGAGCGGCCACATCCATGCCGCCTTGGGCGGCTCACAACCAAATGCCCCCGGCTTTGCCCGGGGATGGCTCACCCTGTACCTGCACGTCAAGGGAAGCTCCTTCGCAACTCGGCCCATCAGCGATCGTGATGGAGCCCGACCCTCCAGAGTACAGACGGAACAGCCCGTATCGCAGAGAGGGAGGGCCGACCTCCGTGTCGTCCGCAGGAGTTCTGCACGAGGCTCAGGAGTTGCCGTGTGTATGAGCAGGGCGACGCCCGGGGCCGGAGCTCGTCTGAGCGTACACATGTCATCGGGAGGTGGGAATCCTCGGGGCGGTAGTCCCGGCGCTCTGCGCCGGGCTGCACGCCGGAAAGCGGCGTGGCTACAGTGGGCCGTCCTCTCAACCCTGAGAATTCTGAGGGAGCAACCCGACCTCGGAGGCCGCACCGAACACTGACCCCTGGATGCCATGAGCGAAGCGAGGCTCCATTCTCTCGAGCACCTTGGGGACGCTGCGAACTCGCCGGCGCATGGACGGGGCCGAGCGCACGGACGGGCCGCGCCGTGACAGGGGAGCGAGCTCCGCATCTTCCGTTCGAAGGGGACCCTTTCCCGCTGCACCAGCATTCAGCATCCGCGGGCCAGCCAGATCATGGCTGACATCACGATGGTCGAGAACATCGATCCGGACGCGGACACGCAACCCGTCGCATCACGCCCCCCGGAACCGGTGGAACGACCGTCGCCGGGCACTGGAGCCCCGCTCCCGCAAGGTGCACCGGGCGACTTGGCCTTGACGAAGGCGTGTGTCATTGCAGGTTGTGATCGCTCACGATAGGCCCGTAGCGGAAGAGGGAGGACGAAATGCAGGACGATGCGTTGCCCCGTGAAACAAAGACCTGCCCGGTCTGCGGAGAGTTGATTCAGGCGTCTGCTATCAAATGCCGGTTCTGCGGGGAAGACCTCGAGGCATTCGAGGCGAAACGGGCCGGCGCGGTGGAGCGTGACCTGTTCGTCGGCCGACCGAGGGCTCTGCTGAGTTTCGGCGAGTATGTGCTGTCGGTCATCACGCTGGGCATCGCGCTGCTCGTCTTCTGGATCAGGAGGTCTTCGACCAGGTATCGCATCACCTCGCAGAGGATCCAGATCGAGAGGGGACTTCTCTCCAAGGCCCGCTACAACATCGAGCTGTTTCGCATTGACGACTATGAGTTCCTCCGTCCCCTTGGCATGCGGCTGGTTGGTCAGGCGGTGCTGGTCCTGAAGTCGAGCGATCGCGATGTGCCGGCTCTTCGCATCGCGGGAATCCCGGGGCTGGAGCGCCTGGGGGAAGAGCTGCGCGAATGCGGGCTGAGAGAGCGGGAACGCAGGGGAATCAAGGTCTGGGCAAACGCGTAGCGCACCGCCAGACAGGCGGTCGTTTCCCGGAAAGGGGCGCCATCCCTGCCTCATTCGAGGCGGGGATGGCGGATTACTTGCTCTCGCGATCTCTGCAGGAAGCTCCTACTTCGCCGCGGATGACTCCTTGCCGGCCGAAGCCGACGGGGCTGGCGGAGCCGCCGAGGAGTCTCGGGCGTCCACCACGGCGAGGAGGAGCTGCTGGAGAGTCTCATCGCCGGGATGCAGCGCCAGGTAGCGCTCCAGAAGGGTCTGCGTCAGGTCGAGCCGCCCTTCCGCCGCGTAGTTGCGGGCCTGGAGGCGAATCAACTCAGGATGCTTCACCGCGGATCTGATGAACTCACTCAGCGCAGAATCCTCAAGCCCGACGGTATGGAGCGCCACCGCGCGGTAGTACCTCGTCCCGGGATTGTCCGGCAAGATGCGGGCAGCACGGTCGAAGAGATCGAGGGCACCCTGCGTGTCCCCCGCGGTGAGCAACTCGCGCCCGGCCATGGAGAAGGCCGCGACATAGTTGGACAGCAGCCGGATGGTGTTGTCGGGCTTGAGAACCTTCGGGTCGAAAACGCCACGGTACTCGTAGTCCTTGGTCAAGAACTCCACCGTCCGCTCGACATCCATGGGACGCGGGGCAGGTTCCTGGAGGACGCGGTAGACGAGGCCCTCCATCTGGAGGTAGTCATCCAGGCCGATCTTGTTCTCGCCGCTCACGGTGACCGCGAAGTAGACCGGCCGCTCCCATCGGTTGTCCTTGATGATGTTGAGTACCCCGAGATCCTGAACTCGAAGCGTCTGTCCGGCTTTC
>JALOPK010000214.1 GCA_025453925.1 Candidatus Eiseniibacteriota bacterium
AACGATCGTGCCGTTCTTCGACCGCGATGTGGTGGACAGTCTGGTGGTGATCGACGGCCAGTCATACGGCCACCGAGTGACCATCCGTATGCTCCTCTCGCACCGGAGCGGGATCTACGACTACGCCGACGAGGGGTTCTACGATCTGATCCGGGCGAACCCCTCCCGACGCTGGCTTCCCCCCGAACTGATCCAGTATGCCTACAGAAACGGGGTCCCGTACTTCGTGCCCGACGCGATACCACCGAACGACTATGGGTACTCCAACACGAACTACATCCTGCTCGGCATGATCGCCGAACAGATCGATGGCAGACAGTTCCATCAGATCCTCCGGGACAGAATCGTCCGCCCCCTGGGCCTCACGGACACGTTTCTCGGCGGGTACGAAACTATCCCGCCCACGATGGCCGACGGATTCGACGGCGGCGTTGACGTCTCATCGTACGACTACGGCTTCGAGTGGTCCTCGGCGGGACTCGTCAGCACGGTGGGTGACTTGTACACCTTCCTCGACGCTCTGATGGCAGGCAGGCTCTTCACCCGCAGCTCGACCCTGGATGAGATGAAGAACCCGGATGGGTACGGCCTCGGCCTTGCGACAACGGTGACGCCCGAAGGCATACTGGGGTACGGGCATTTCGGGCAGTCACTGGGGTTCGTGTCGGTGATGATGTATGTGCCGTCGCGGCAGGCCTTTGTGATTGCATCCATGAACCAGCGCACCGCCGACGCCGCCGCACTCTACCTCGACTTGCTGTCCCTCAACCCATGAGAGTCCCACGGTGAGGGCTGCCGACCGCCACGGTGTCCCCCGCGATGAAGTCTGCCGCGGCAGGTGATCTTGCACGAAGGCCGCATCCAGCGTACATTCTCGCCCCGTCTTCACACCCTCGATCCATACTTCATGGCCTCACGACGGCCAATGCACTGCCACCCTTCAGGAAAGGAGCTCGGGTATCATGTGGAGATCCGTACTCGCCGCCGCCGTCATCGCGCTTCTGGTGTCTTGCGCACCGAAGCCCTCCAGAGATGCCGCCAAGCCTGCCAGGCCGGCTGACGGCGTGAAGCAGCCGCCGCCCAAGGTGAGAGTCGCGGCGCAGCCCGAGTTCGCCTATGAGATCTTGGAGCACAACACTCCGCTCACCATGACGGCTGATTCGGTCAGCCTCGTGATGGTGAAGATTAAGAACACGTCCAACAGGGCCTGGCCCCTGGCGGGAACCATCAAAGTCGGGTTCTACTGGACTGATGACAAGGGTGCCGAGATCGAGAAGATGAACGGAAGGGCTCTCCCGCAGAAGGACGTCCCCGCCGGGCAGATGGCCTACTTCAAAGCCCGCGTGAAGGCGCCCTCCACCCCAGGCACCTACTATCTGGTCTGGGACATGCTGGAGGAGAACGTCGCCTGGTTCAGCAAGCGGGGTGCGACGCCGGTCAAGGTCGCCGTGCAGGTCACCTAACCGCAGACCAGCGCACCTACCGCAGTCGCCCCGCGCCCCGGCGCCCACGCGCCGGGGCGCTTTCCGTTCCTGGTTTCTCCCCGGGTACGGATCGGGGAGGAAGGTCCACGGGGCCGGCCTATGCCTCCAACGCCGCGGCGATCTCCGACCGGACCCATGGTTCGGGCTCGGTGCCATGGCGCCGCGCGAGCACCGCTCTCGCCGCGGATCCGCCGAGCCTCCCCAATGCCCAGGCGGCATGTCCACGCACCAGAGGCGAGGGATCGCCGGCAGTGGCCTCGCCGAGAACTTGGACCAGATCGTCACGGCGCCGCGTTGCGGCGACCACCGCCGCCGATCGCACCGCCGCTTCGCGTTTGCAGTAGGCCACAGGGCTGTTCCCCGCGCAGGCGAGGAAGTCGTCCCGCGTGCGAGCGGCCAAAAGAAGGCCCAGGAACCCTGATGCTCCCGCATCGACGGGTACCGCGGCATTCCCATGGGGGCAGGCCTGAAGACAGAGATCGCACCCCATCAGCGTGGTCAAGCTCTCCCGCAGGTCGAGAGGGATGATCCCGCGATTCTGAGTCGTGTGATAGGAGAGGCAACGCCGGGCATCCACTCCCTCGCGGGTCAGAGCCCCCGTCGGGCATGCATCGATGCAGGCAGTGCACTCTCCGCACAGGGGGATTTGAGGCTCGGGTTCAGCCTCTTGGAGAGTACTGTCAACAACGAGTTCGGCGATGCAGAGGTCGCCTCCCAACTCCGGGTGGATGAGGAATCTATTCCGACCGATCCAGCCGAGCCCGGCCCGATGGGCGAGAGCCCGTTCGGGCAACGCCGTCGCATCCACCTGCGCCGCGGCCTTGTCAAAGCGCAGTTCGCGGATGATGCCCCCGAGCTTCCGCATGATGACGGGATGGTAGTCCGGGCCGCGGGCGTATGAGGCCACCAGATCCGCCCACGGGCCTTCCTGGCAACGGTGGAGCGAATCCCAGCGGACCAGCAGCACCACGACGGCCCGCGCCCATGGGAACAGGGCCCGCGGATCGAGGCCCCGGGCTGCATGGCGCTGCAGGTAGGTCATGCCCGCGGAGTACCCCAGGTCAAGCCATCGCTGCAGCAGTGTCTGCTCGTGGGCAAGCGAACCCACGGGCCAGACCGAGACCGCCTGGAAGCCGTTCCGGTACGCGGCTTCACGTACGGCGTCGATCACCGGTCGACGCGACCTCAGGAGTTTGACTGAACCAGTACGCCCAAGGTCTCCTCCGCACGGCGAAGCAGCCGGGCGGTCGCGCGCACATCCTCCAGGCAGTATCGCGCGATTTCCTCCATCTTGCCCGCCCGGTAGGCGTCGGCAACGTCCTTACCCCGCATCTCGCTTTTCGGGCTGCCGATTCCAAGGCGCCGGCAGAAGAAATCCAGCGAGTATCGCCGCACGCTCCCGTAGAGCGTGAGTACGTCCAGCAGGTCGAGATGGTCGGAGATCCTGTAACGATTCGGCACCAGGTTCCGGCTGGCGGCAACTCCCAGCACGAGGCTCCGCAGCATCAGATACGGCCCGTCAAATGATCGGCCGTTGAAGGTCACGATCTGAGTGTATCGTTTCACCACTTCCCAGAAACGCTCCAGGACCTCGGACTCATTCCCGGTCCAGAACTCGACGCCCTCCTCATGGGCCCAAGCGGCCCCCTCGCCCGGAAGGCCCTCCGCCAGCACCACCGATTTCCCGGTGTCGGGGTTGAGCATCCCGATGGCGATCACCCGCCCGCTCAGCGGGAACAACGCCATCTGGTCCCGGACCTTGGCCTGCTCTTCATCGGTCTGGGCGTTCTGAAGCAGGTAGGCTTGTTCATCGGCGTCCAGGCTACCCCAGTCGATAGGCACCGTCTCGATGTCGATCACTACACGGCTCACGTACCTCGCTCCTTCCTCCAGTGATTCGATTCTCAACAGACTGCACCCGGGTGCGCATGCAGACAAGGTATGCCATGCACCGGTCGCCGTGCCACCTCCATGCCGCGGCGAGCGCGTTCCGGATGGCGGTTGCGGGATCCCGGCGGGTCCGCGCGGGGGCGGGTCCCCATCGGCCGGGAGCTACCACGCACACTCTGAAGACGGGACGCACGTAACACTGTGGCGGGTGAGATGCGGTGGCAGCAGACAGGAGCGCCCTCTGCCAGAATGCGCCGTCCTTGACCGACCGCATAGTGCTCCACCTTGCGGGGAGGCGTGCGAGCCGGGATTCCCCTGCCCCATCCCTTCATCCTTCCCGTCTTCCCCGCCCAGGTTCGGCTTTCGGACCTGGGAGTTCAAGCTTCCCGCGCAGCGGCCAACTGGGACACGCGGCCCTGCCGCCGCCTTCGCTGGCGCGGGCCCTCGGACGCTCCTACCTTTGCCAGGCATACGCGCATCCGATCTCTGTTCTGCGGTGAAGTACCGCGCGGAGCGGCTTCGGGACGGACGAAACGAGGAGGGTCGCATGGCCGGCAACACTATGGATCGCAAGGAATTCATGGCAACCCTAGGCCGTACCGGTGCCCGCGTCTGCATGTGCGGCGCGGTGCTCGGTATGACGGCGGCCGCTGCCGCGGGCTCCCCGGAGCCCGAGAGGCCCGCCGAGGCCGCAAGCACGGCGGGCGAGCCGCCGCCGAGCAAACCAGGTGATAAGTCCGCGGCGCGCGCCGTGAAGCGGATGGAGTTCGTGGACGGCTGGGTTCCTCGCTTCTTCCACATCGTGGATGAGCAGCTTGACGAGCCGACCCGCAGGAGACTCATGGCCGCCAACGGCAAGGCCTGCTTCTGTGCCTGGGCTCCGAACCAGCCGCGCCGGCCCGAACCGGCGACGGCGGAGCGGATTGCCGCGTGGGTGGCCGAGCGCGGCCAGGCGGCGGGCTACTCGATGGACGGAGACACAGTCGTCTTCGAGTACCTCGGCAGCGCCGAGACCGGGGAGAGCTCGCCGGAGGATGTCTGTCTGTGTCCCACCGTCGAAGCGCAGAACGCGAGGACGATGTCGCCCACGTACTGCTGGTGCTCGGTGGGCTATGTGAAGGAGATGCACGAGCGGATCTTCGGGCGAACGGTTGTCGTGGAGCTCGCGCGGTCGGTGCTGATGGGCGACAAGCGCTGCCAGTTTCGGATCACACCGGCCTGACCGGCGAGAGCCCTCCCGGAAGGGCGCCGCGGAGTCAACGCGGGTGACGGCGTCCTCAGGTACAGCCCTCGCCGTCACCCGGTGGGGCGCGCCTCGTAACGTGGCGACTCGTCAAGGTCCCCAGACCCGCCCCGCAGCGCTCATCAATGCAATAGTGCAGTCAATTGCTCGACCCCGCTCCACTCTCCCTCGCTGAACATGCGTCACTATGTCCCGATGTTTTCTGTGAGCCAGTTCACGATGATGCGAATCACCGGCACCTGGTCGCCGCTTCCGCGCTTGGAGAAGGAGTGGTCGACGCCCGGGAGCACGATCACGGCATAGTCTTCGTTCCCGCTGGCATCCATCAGCGCGTGTATATTCCGGACGCACGATGTGACCGGGACGATGGGGTCCTCCTCGCCGTAGATCGAGAGCCACTTCTTGCGCATCGCACTCATCTCGACGAGATGGTCCCTTGAGGCCGATCGGAAGACTGGCCAGAGGAAGACGAGATTCGAGTCAGTGAACACCTCATTGTAAGGAGTCGGCAACAAGTCCGGACTGTAGCGCTGACTCATTGCCGCGATTTCGGCGGCTACCGCCTGGAGGGCGATCGTGTCTGCCCTGGCCCACGCGGCATGGTGACGCCTCCAGAGGGGCATGACCTGGTCGACGAGGGAATCGGCGTAACCCCGCGACCGCATCGCGAAGTTGATGTTAAAGTTGCTCTCCTCCTCCCGCGGAACGATCGGACCAGACGTATTGACAACGAAGGAAATCTCCGGGTAGCGAGCGGCCGCAACGGAGGCGAATAGCCCCCCCGAGCTTCCGCCCTGAGCGCCGATGCGAGCCGGGTCGATTCTCGGGTGCCTGGCGAGTTGCTTCGCGATGCTGCCGATGTCATCGATGAAATCATCGAACGTCGCGTCAGCGTACGCGCCGCCGGAGGGCCCGGTGCCGCGCTTGTAGTATACTGCGGCGGCGAATCCGCACGCCGCAAGCCGGGGGGCGTAGTGACGCGGAGCCAGCATGATCAGTTGGGTCTCGTTGAAACCGCCCGGCACGAGGATCACCGCGGGCCATGGCCCCTTCCCCTCCGGCAGGTAGAGCTCTGCGGAGAGAGTGATCCCATCCGATGGAACCTGGAAACCCTCGATGCGACCCCATCCGCCGGAATCCGGGAGGGATGAGAAGCAGGCTGGTCTGGCGAGCAGCCTCTCGACGTCTTCCGCACCAAGGACGTGGGCCGCTGTGGATTGCCCCCTCTCATCCGCGAAGGCGGCCGGCGATGCACATGCCGCGAGAAAGGCCACCGCAAGCACCCGCAGACACCTCGAACCCATCATCGTTGACTCCTTCCGTATGAGCCATTGTGTAGACTGC
>JALOPK010000215.1 GCA_025453925.1 Candidatus Eiseniibacteriota bacterium
TGGCATCCGCCGGTCCTCCTTTCGACCGGCCTAGTCTACCTCCTTCCGTTACCCATGTATTGAACCAAATCTGTTACCTATGTAGTGAACCTGGACCACAGCCGACTGCCGGCTCGCTCCGCTCGCAGGTTCCAGGGTTCAGGGTTCGGGGTTCAGTCCGGCCCTCTTCACCTCTTGACTGCCGACTGGCTACTGCCTACTGCCGTCCCATCTCCTCACTCCTTACTCCTATCTCCTCACTCAAGGGTCGCCTTCATCATGGGTCACCGATGGGCACGATTGCACGCAGAGGGCCCGAACATACGGCTCAACGGGAAGAGGAATGTGGACAATGGTAGTGATGGCAGCATATCTTGTATGCATCTAGATGTGCAACCGTGCATACTCCTGTTCAGAGAAGGCATCATGAGAACGACACTGGATCTCCCGGAAGACCTTGTGCGAGAGGCGATGATGGCGTCACACCAGAAGACGAAGACAGCCGTCATCATAACGGCTTTGCAGGATCTCGTTCGGAAACGCAGGATTCAGGACTTGCGACACTACAAGGGACGCGTTGATCTGGACGCGGATCTTGACGTCCTCCGGAAGAGGGCATGAAGGTCCTTGTGGACAGCTCGGTTTGGGTGGCCTATTTCCGCGGCGCGAGTGACCTGCCGGACGTTGATTGGCTGATCGAAGAGAATCTCATTGTCACCAATGACCTCATCCTTGCCGAGCTGACACCTCCTCTTTTGGTGCGCGGCGAGCGCACGCTTGTGAGCCTCCTCCACGACATCGAGCGTATCCCCCTGACTCTCGACTGGGACGACATCATCCGACTGCAGGTAACCTGCCTTCGTAACGGCATCAACAAGGTAGGCATCCCGGACCTCATCATCGCCCAACAGGCCATGCAGAGCAATCTCGCTCTGTTTTCGCTGGATAGGCACTTTCGCCTCTTGAGCACTCATCTGCCCCTGAATCTTCACTGAGATGCCGACGACACCCGGGGCGTTGGCAGGTTGTCAGGTTGGGGCCGGTCACCTGGGGCAGGATCTGAGCATGGCCGGAGATGGTCTGGTCGGCTTGAGACGTGGGCGTCTGAACTGAATGTTCCGCTCCTGTCCGTCGTTCGCTTAACCGCAGGCGAGACGGCCTGATCCTTGACGATCATCGCGGGCTCTTAAGTACGTAGGTAGAATGTCAAGTTACGGGGAATTGCAGGCGCCGGTTCCGAAGTTGCCGAACGCGCATTTGCGCTGTGGAGGGACGGTCTAGGCACGTAGGTAAAATGTCAACTTACGCGGAGTGGGAGGGAGGCGTAGGTTAGGCAGCACGGCCCGACAATCACGAATAGACGCGCCGGGAGCGCTGCATCATTTGATCTTCCGCGGGATAGAGCGGCGGAAGATCTTCATGGACGAGACGGACATGGAACGGTTCGTAGGGCGGCTGGGGGCGGTGGTGGGGGAGAGCGGAGCGAGCTGTTTCGCGTGGGCGTTGCTACCCAACCATGGTCACCTGCTGGTACGGAGTGGAGGGGTACCCGTGACGCGGGTGATGCGGCGACTGCTGACGGGGCACGCGGTGAGCTTCAACAAACGACAAACGCGGCATGGGCACCTGTTCCAGAACCGCTACAAATCGATCCTGTGTCAGGAGGAGCCGTACGTGCGGGAGCTGGTGCGGTACATCCATCTGAATCCGTTACGGGCGAAGGTGGTGCGAGGGCTGGGTGGATTGGACGAGTATCCGTACAGCGGTCATAGCGCGCTGGTGGGTCGAGTGGAGCGGCCGTGGCAGGATACGGGGTACATACTGGGGATGTTCGGGAGGGACGAGGAAGAGGCGAGGGGACGGTACCGCGAGTTCGTGGAGGGAGGGATACGAGGAGGCCGAAAGCCGGAGTTGGCGGGTGGCGGCCTTGTGCGGAGCGCGGGAGGGTGGAGCGAGGTACGGAGGATGCGGAAGGAGGGGGCGGCGCCGGCGAGCGATGAGCGGATCCTGGGAGACGGGGACTTCGTGGAACGGGTGTTGCGGGAGGCAGAGGAGGAGATGTCGCGGGCGACGCGGTTGCGGCGCGAGGGGTGGACGTTGGAGCGTGTGGTGGCGCGTGCGGCGGAACTCTGCGGAGTGGAGATCGACGTGATCTACGGCGGGAGCAAGGCGAGGGCGGCATCGCGGGCTCGGAGCCTATGCAGCTATTGGGCGGTGAAGGAGCTGGGGATGAGCGCCGCGGCGGTGGCCCGTGAGTTAGGTACGACGCGGCAAGCAGCGAGCATAGCGACCCGGCGAGGCGAGGAGCTGGTCCGCGCCGAAGGCTTCACGCTGATGAGCACGGAGTAACTTGACGACTTGCCAACGTGCCTAAGGCCATTACCACACAATCGCAACCTTGAGCCGGGGACTGGGGGCGCGGGGTCAAGCGGTCGGCCCGCAGGCCAGACCCGATGCGGCACCGCGTGGCGGATCGGTTGGGTCTTGCCATGGTGCGGAATGAAAGGAAGGGAATGAAGATCCTTGTGGTTGGAGCGAGCGGGGCGACCGGGCGGCTGCTGGTTGAGCAGTTGCTCGAACGTGGACAGGAAGTCAGGGCGATCGTACGCTCGCCCGAGAGGTTGCCCGAGAACCTGAGGAATCACGATCGGTTGTCTGTGACCTATGCATGCCTCCTGGATCTCAGTGATGCCCAGATTGCCCGGCACGTCGAGGGGTGCGGTGCGGTGGCGTCGTGCCTGGGACACAACCTGACCGTGAAAGGAATCTTCGGGCCTCCGCGCAGGCTTGTCACCGATGCGACCCGTCGATTGTGCACTGCCATCAAGGGACAAAGCCTATCGCGGATCACCAAGTTCGTGCTCATGAACACCACCGGCAACCGCAACCGCGATCTCGACGAGCAGACCTCAATCGGCGAACGGTGTGTCGTTGGTCTTCTTCGCACGCTGCTTCCTCCGCAAAGGGACAACGAAGAGGCCGCCGACTACCTGAGAACCAAGATAGGCAAGCTCGACGATGAGATTGAGTGGGTGGCCGTTAGGCCAGACACGCTGATCAATGAAGACAAGGTCACCAGGTATGAGGTGCATGCTTCGCCCGTCAGAAGCCCGATCTTCAACGCGGGCAAGACCAGCCGAATCAATGTCGCGCACTTCATGGCGGAGCTGATCGCTGACGACGACACATGGAAGTGCTGGAAAGGGCAGATGCCCGTGATCTACAACGCAGCATCGTCCCGATGAGAGCGGGTGAGAGACTGCACTCAGGGAAGAAGGCGGGGTTAGGTATCTCTTTTGGGGGATTTGGAGCGGATTGAAGACGCCCCAGCGGAGTGGCCACCCCGGCGCCATACGACGATCACCCGTCGCGGTTTCCGGGGAAGCCTGGTCGGCAGGTCGGCAGTTCCCGATTGGCGCTGCAGTCGCTCCCTCAGCCTGGAGGCCCACCTGTTTCTATGGGGTCATCACCACCAGAGCGTGCGCCGTGCGGCCCGCATGCGTTCCGCGCAGCGTGTACGCGCCTGAAGGAATCCCGCCCAAGTCCCAGACGAAGGGGCTCGCGGCGTGGAACCTCTCCTGGCGGATGAGCCGGCCGCCGAGCGAGTAGAGGGAAATATCGAGAGGGCTCTCCGCAGTCGTACACGCGAAGGCAGGCGTGACTGAGATCAGCCCGCGGCTCGGTACTGGAGCGACCCAGAGGCGTAGCATCTCTGCCGAACCCGGCTGCCACACAGCGCCCTGATGGTCGATCCGTGACCACGAGATCCCCCCCGCGTAGGTGCCCACCCGGATGAGCCACGCTGCCTCGTCGACGTCGAGGCTGAGCACGTGTCGGTTCTGAAGACCATCGCTATCGGGCATCCACGTGTCTCCGCCGTCGAGGGTCTTGTACACGCCGGTCGGGGTGCCTGCCCAGATCACTCCAGGATCCCCTGGCCCCACCGCGAGCGCGGTGATTGACTGATCGGCCAGATTCGCACTCACCCATTCGAAGGTGCCGCCGCCGTCACTGGAAGCGTGGACGCCATCCGCGGCGGTTCCAAGGTACACCATCCGGTCGGCAACGGGGTGGAACGAGATAACGGTGCAATCGTAGGTTCCCGCCGTATCCCAGGTCGCCGCCGCGTCGTGCGTCTCGAAGAGATACCCCGAGGCGGAGGCGAAGGCGTGGTAGCCGTCTCGAGGGTCCGCAACCACCGTGGTCACGCCGTACCCGAGGGTCGTGTCTGGACCCTCCCAGGTGGCGCAACCGTCACGTGTGACGTAGAGCCGGTGACCGCAATAGTAGGCGATACTCGTGTCCGCAGGACTGATGCTGACCGCTGTCCCAAACGACCCCAGGTTCTGCGAAGCCCACCGCTCGCCTCCGTCACTGCTGAGATACGCATCATTCCACGCAGCGGTGAGGATCCGTTCCGCGTTGCCCGGCCACACCGCGATCGCACGGACGAAGGCCGAGGGAAAGCCGGGATCCATGTCGATCCATGTCTGCCCGCCCTGAACGCCCCGCGCCATGGCTGAGGAGCGTCCCTTGCCCACGAGGATGTCGCCACCCGTGAGACAGATGGCATGGACGTTGACCGCTTCCAACCCTGCCAGGGCCGGAGCCCACGTGATGCCGTCGTCAACGCTCAACTGCACACCCCCGGACGACTCAGACCCCGCGAGCACGCGCTGGTCAGGGAGGAACAACAAAGTACGGATCGAGATCGAGCGCAGTGACGGCGTCGAAAGGACATCCTCCCACTCCTGGCCACCGTCCGACGTTCGGAAGATGCGGGCGATCCAGTCCGCGAGGCATCCTGTACCGATCATGATGACATCAGGATCCTCAGGCGAGATTGCCACCGACCACACGGCATCGAATTCGCCCGGAGCATAGGCAAGGCTCCACGTCGCGCCGGAGTCCGCCGAGGTGTAGAAGTGCGCGTAGCCGTTCCAGTAATCGAAGGTCCCGGCCCAGCAGCGACCGTTCGAGCCTATGGCGACGCAGCGGGCGGCCCGTTGGGCCATGCCCTGACCGCTCGCGGCCCAAGATCCGCCGCCGTCCGTGCTCTTCCAGACCGCGCTGTCGGTGGCGGCGATGAGGGTTGACGGATCCCACGGACTTCGCGCCATGGCCCACACCCCGCCCGTGGAGCCGCCGGTGACGGCAGGCTGCCAGGTGTTTGACGAATCGAGGAAGTAGAATCCCGAGGTGGTGCCGAGGAGCAGCGCCTCCCCGGCGGCCGCGATGCATCGGGCATCCATGTTGTCGAGTCCCGTGTTCAATGGCTCCCATGGGCCGCCTACATCGTCGCTGTGCCACACCCCCTCACCAAAGGTCGCCACGAAGATGCGGTTCTGGGACACGGCGATCCCCGCGACTGACGGCCCTTGAAGCGGCGTCCGTTCCCACGAGTTCCCGGCGTCGTTGCTGACATACAGCCCGCCTCCGATCCCATCCGGCCCTCCGTGGACGTCGTGGTGACCAACGCCAAGGCAAATCGCCCCGTTGGGAGCCTCCGCGAGCGCGCGGACATCCGCTCCCCACAAGCCTGCGTAGCGCTCCCAGTGCTCGGCACCCGACAGCGATTGCAGCCCGCCAACCAACGATGCGATTGCGAGGGTCCTCTTCAGCACGCACACGGGCCCCTCCTTCCGGCATACGCCGCCCCTCCACTCAGCCCAAGATCAAGTGGCGCATTGCGAGTGTCAATGCTCCCCGTGCGCGGATCGCTGCCAAGCGACAGGGGAAACCGCTTCGGGGACGAGAATCTGCGCTGGGAAACGCTTCAGGGACGTAGGCAGAATGCCAACTTTCGAGGAACCGCAGGCGCCGGTTCCGAGGTTGCCGAGCGCGAATCTGCGCTACGAAGGAGGCACGAAGCCGTTGCGCTGCAGCTCTCTGCCAGCCGACTGCCGCTTCGCTCCGCTCGCAGGTTCCAGGGTTCGGGGTTCAGTCCGGACTCTGAGGGCGCGGGGCTCCCTCAGGATTCT
>JALOPK010000216.1 GCA_025453925.1 Candidatus Eiseniibacteriota bacterium
GTACCGGGCTGCCCGGGCGTGGTCATGCCCGCGAAGATCACGCGTTCGATTCGGGCCACCTCGGCGACCGACATGACGTACGCCCCGTGGCGGGCCATGGAGTCCAGGAGGGCATCGGCGATTGCGGCCACGGCGAATACCTCCTTCTCGTCGACGCAGATGATGTTATTGTCAAAGGAGGCGCCGCGCACGATGTCGCGGCCGGCCTTCTCGATATCGGCGGTTTCATCCACCACCACCGGCGGATTGCCGGGGCCGGCGCAGATGGCCCGTTTGCCGCTTCGCATTGCCGCCTTGACCACCCCAGGCCCCCCCGTAACGACCAGGAGCCTGATCCCGGGGTGTCCCATGAGCGCCTGAGCGGTTTCCACCGTCGGGTCGGCGACGGCGGTCACCAGGTTCGATGGCCCACCCGCATGCACGATGGCCCGGTTCAGAAGCTGCACCGTCAACCTGCCCACCAACTTCGCGCTGGGGTGCATGTTGAAGACCACGCTGTTCCCGGCGGCGATCATGCCGATGGCATTGCAGATCAGAGTGCTGGAAGGATTCGTCACCGGGGTGATGGCGCCGATGACACCGTACGGCGCCGGCTCCACCAGGGTAAGGCCCCGATCGCCCGTCATGGCCTGGGGAACGAGCACCTCCGTGCCGGGGGTCCTGAGCGTCACCAGGCGGTTCTTGAGGGTCTTGTCCTCCACCCGGCCGAGTCCGGTTTCCTCATGGGCGAGCCGCGCCAAGGGCTCCGCGTGAGTCAGCAGATCCTCACGAACGGCGTCGATGAGGTGCTGGCGGAGCGCCAGGGTTTCACGACCCAAGCGCTTGAAGGCGATGTGAGCCGCCTCCACGGCGTCATCAACGGAGGCGAACAGCCCGTCAGCCAGCTCGGGGCCTGTTTCGCCCGACGCAACGTGGCCTCCCTTGATCCTGGAGGCCACCTCCCGGGCGATGTGTTCGATATCCCTCTCGGTCAGTGCCATGGCGGCATTCTCTCCCTGCGGCGAAGCCGCGGCTGTCTAGTCGTCACGGCCCTTCTTGTAGATCACCTCGCCGCCGATCTCCCAGCTGTCCACGATCGCCATCACCACCGCATCACAGGGACGCTTGTCCGTGACCTTGGTCTGTCGCGCGGAGCTTCCGGTGGCGTAGAGCACCATCTCCCCTGTACCTGCCCCGACCGCGTCCATTGCAACTACCGATGCGCCTGTCGGGACGCCCTTGGCGTCCACATTGCCCAGGAGAAGGAGCTTGTGTCCCACCACGCTGTCGTCCTTGCGCGTAGCCACGACGGTGCCGAGCACCTTGGCGAGTACCATGGCCCTAGCGTTCGCCGGCCTCGGTCTGTCGACCCAGAGGAATGACGGTATCAACGTTGGCATGCGGACGGGCAATAATATGCACGCACACCACCTCACCGACGCGAGCGGCGGCGGTCTGGCCAGCCTCGCAGGAGGCCTTGACCGCGGCGACATCACCACGGATCACTGCGGTCACGTATCCGCCACCGGTCTTCTCGTAGCTGACCAGTTCGACCTTTGCCGCCTTCACCATTGCGTCGGCGGCTTCGACCATCGCCGGAAAACTGCGGGTTTCGATCATACCCAATGCATCTGCCATGGAACCCTCCTTCGGTGTGTCTCCCGCTCTACGGGCGTTGCTTCTCGGGCACGCGCCCGCTCAGTCCCTCGATCGAACGCATGGCCACCGGCCACGCGACGTCGATATCCTTGTCCTCTCCCCCGAGGTAGAGGCGTCCGAAGCTGCCGAACGCGCGCACCTCGAGGATACTGATACTCGCGGCCTTCTCCGCCTCGTTGGCCGCCAACGCGGCATAAGCGGCGGGTTCGCACTCCATGACGTAGAGCGTCTGCCCGGCAAGGATCATGTTGCCGTGGCGCATGCGGTTGATGAGCTGGGTCTGGTGATCGTCCAGACACCGTATCACCTGGCTGGACAAAACCCTCGGTTTGAGCCGATCCGCCTCCTTGACGCCCAGCGCCTCGAGTATGGCCGATCCGGCCTGCCGCACATCGGCCTGGCTGGGGGAGTGCAACTCCAACATGCCGTAGAGCCGTTCGACGATCTGCATCCCAGGCGTCACGCGAGTGGACTTGAGCGCCACGTCGGTGACCCGGTTGATCTCTATGCCCGGCGAGACCTCAACAAAGAGCGAAGCCTGGCCCTGGGTGGGGAGAAAGCCCTGCGCAACCGTCGCCAGGAATGAAGCGAACTGCGCCTGCAGGGAGTCGAGGAATGCATAGGCACGAAGTTCGACCACGGTACCTCCTTCGTACTCAGTCGCTGATGGTCACCTCACGGGCCTCTTCCACGATGGCGATTCCCGCGCTGGCCCCTATGCGCGTGGCGCCGGCCTCGATCATACGTTTGACATCCGCATAGGAGCGGATCCCGCCGGACGCCTTCACTTCCATCCCCGCGCCGGCAACCTCCTCGGCCATGATCGCCACGTCGTGGGCGGTCGCGCCACCTGATGCAAAGCCGGTGGAGGTCTTCACGAAGTGCGCGCGTGCCCGTTTCGCAAGCCGGCACGCGCGGCGCTTCTCGTCATCGTTGAGCAGCGCGGTCTCGATGATCACCTTGCAGCAAACGCTCCCGTCGCGACACGCCTCGACCACCGCCCGAATGTCACGCAGCACAAGCTCGTCATCGCCTCCCTTCAGCGCGCCGATGTTGATGACCATGTCGATCTCCCGTGCGCCATCCCGGATGGCGCGGCGTGCCTCCATGGCCTTGATCTCAGGAAAGGTGGCGCCGAGAGGGAACCCCACCACCGAGCACGTCACCACGCCGGTGCCTTTCAACTCCTCAGCCACGAGCCTGGCCCACACGGGGTTCACGCAGACCGCCGCGAACCCGAACTCACGGGCCTCGGCGCACAGCTTCTTCACCTCATCCGCCGTTGCATTGGGACGCAAGAGCGTGTGGTCGATGTACCGGGCCACATCCTCTGGGATGCGCCCGGGGGCAGGCCCCGTGGTGAGCCGTCCCGCCCCGAGATCGAGAAAACGGCGAGCCGTGTCGGGACTCGATGCCACGGAGGGACCCCGAGGGTGACTGCCGAGGAGGCCCCCAGCCTGTCCGAGAGATGTCCCGAGCAGTTCCTCAACCCTTCGCATCACGCGCTCGACATCATCCTCGGGAACCGCGGAAGGGAGAGAACCGGCGGGAGAAGCCGGCGGCGGAGCGCCATACCCGTAGTCGCCTGGAGGCGAGGAAGTCCGCGCGGCGCCTCCCTCGATCATCGCGACGCGACGCTTGTGGCGATCCTCACGGCACTCGGCCCCAAGCCACGCCTCCACGATCTGGCGCGCCAGCACCGGACCGATCAGTCCGGCGCCCAGGGTGAGGACATTGGCATCGTTGTGCTCCCGGCTGTTGATCGCCGACGACAGGTCGTAGGCCAAGGCTGCTCGTGCGCCTCTGACCTTGTTCGCGGCCATGGCGGACCCGATCCCAGCCCCGTCGATCATGATGCCGCGCTCGCAGATCCCCTGCGCGACATGGCGGGCAACGGCCTGGGCGAACACTGGGTAGTCCACCGAATCCGACGACGTGGTGCCGACGTCGACAATCTCATGGCCCTTTTGCTTCAAGTCATGAAGCAGTTGCTCTATGAGGGCGAATCCTCCGTGGTCGGCACCCAGGGCGATCTTCATGGCGGCATCCTCCCTATGACTCGACGGGAGCGAGCAGGCGGAAGCCCGCTGCACCCCGCGTCAACACGGGTGAATTCACGACCACACCTGAGCGTCGTCGCTTCGACGGGGACGGGCCGCAGCGAGTCCGCGGCGAGCGGCGAGCAGCGTCTGCAGTTGGAGGGCATGCAGTCGAATCGCATCCAGCCCCCGATCTGTGATGCGGAACACTGTCACCTCACGCCGGCCGCAAGTTGACTTCATGATCGAAAGATAGCCGACCTCGGCAAGTCTGGCGGCATGAACATGGAGGTTGCCGTCCTGAAGCCCCGAGGCCGCTTTCAAGTGGGAAAAGGAGAGGCTTTCGACAGGCACCAGTGCCCCCAGAACGGCGAGCCTCTGTGGTGTGAGAAGGGGATCGAATTCCACGGCATCGCTCCATGGTGAGGGTGCGACATGGGAGCATAATAGCGGACAGACTTCATTCTGTCAAGTGAGATTGCGATTGACCCAGATCAGTGGCTTCCCTATCAGAAGTAAACGGCGACATCGGAATCCAGAGATGCGATGATTCTGATGACGGATGTCCCCGGTGCTCGCATTCCGAAAGCGTCTTGCGATCCGAAACACGCACTCGGCAACCAGCCTCTCCTCCACGCGCGGTGACGATCGGATTGCGGCGGTGCGCTGCCCGGCGAAGGCTCTCCTCGCGGGAATGCCGGCAGTATCTCGGATCGACAGACCTGAAGCGGCGCAACCCGTCGCCGGGGAACGGGATGCCGTGCTCTGCTACAGGAAGTACCTACGCTCCGATGCAGCGCTGCTGGGTTTTCCGCCGGCGCGGCGGGAAGGTCGCATCGTACGAGAACCTGTGGTGCGCCCGCCACACAAGCCAGTAGGCATATCGAGCGGGCTTGTTCCAGATCTGATCGAGCGTCAGGTGGTGGGTGAATCCGATCGCCCCGCCAACAACCCACGGGTTCCAGGAGCTCGCGACGCACAGCGCGATCCAGAGCGCAATGAGCTCCCATCCGTGAAGGATCAGATAGGCCTTGGTGTAGACGCGATTGTAGGACGCATGGAAGAGATCGTCGATCCTGCGTAGCGGCCCTCGCTGAACGAAGTACTCCAGCACGTGATCGAGGTCGATGAGCACTCCCGTGATCCACGACCCGACCGCGACGGGGACGGACCTCAGCAGTGCCCAGAGCGCGAGGGAGACTGAGCTTGAGACGATCACGTGATAACGAGCGCGCATAGTTAGGATCCCAAGAGGGTTCGAGTGTCCGGGCATGGCGGAGCTGATCCGCGCATCGGTTCAGGTTTGGCGCTGGGGGTCTGCGCGTCAACAACGAACAGCCTGACCTGATTGCCCCGTTGCTCGGAGAAGACTCTCCGTAGCCTCGCGATGGCTGAGGCGGGTGTCGACAGCCGCGGGGACAACGCAAAGGCAAAGCGAACTCAACGGGGATCCCCGGCCCTTTGAGCCCGGCCTGCGCGAGACGCTGCCGCATGAGATGAGGGCGCTTGGGCGGAGATGAGCGGATCGGCCGACAGTGTGCGCAGCGGTTGGATGGGCCAGGCTGGTTCGCGCGATCACCCCAGCAGGCTGGAGTGCTGGGATGATGGTGGTGCGGAAGATGTCAACGCCGTTTCGGAGTGCCTTCTCTTCGGCCAATCCGGAAGGGACCTCTTCTTCCGTGTCGAGGCCTCCTTACTCTCCCTCTCTCCTGCTGCACACGGGCCTGTAGGGGCAAGGCTCTGACCCTGCCCACGGGCGGAGTCGGAGCTCCGCCCCTAGAATGTCCGCACAGCGTGGACTCCGCTCAACTTACGCTGATCTCGTCAACGACCAGGGAAGTGGCGCCGCGGGGAGCGTCTTCCGGAGGCCGTGGCTGCTCACTCGGCGAGGAAGCAGATCCAGGCGGGGAGGCCTTTGCCTCTTCCCCTTCTCCCACGCCGCGGGGCCCTTCCCTGGTGTCTCCGGCTTGATTGCCGTATGAGGGCGGTGGCGCGGTTTCGCTCTCGGGATCGGGCACTGCGTCGTCCACTGCGCCCATTCCCTGGACACGGTTCATTGACGAACCGGCAGGGACCTGTGCGGGGAGAGCGCTGGCGATCGAGAGCAGGAGCAGGGTGACCCAGAATGCGATTCGTCGACCCGAAGCGCCCATCACCACTGCTCACTCTGTTCGCAGGGCCTGGACCGTGTCGCCCTGTGCGCGGATCAGCTCGAAGCCGATGATCGCTCCCGTGTCGCCCTGTTTGAACGTCAACCGGCCACCCGCACCTTC
>JALOPK010000217.1 GCA_025453925.1 Candidatus Eiseniibacteriota bacterium
GGGTAGATCTCGTACATGAGGTTGTCGCCTGCCCACCGGGGATGCTGCCCGGGCGCCAGCGGCACCGCGCCCGTGCTGTCGATTCTGACGGTGGCCACGCCGGAGCCGTATCGGTCGCCGTCTCCGACGGTGAGACGCACGGCGTAGTCGCCGGCCGGCCTGGGCAGCGAAAACGACGCCTGTGCCGACCCGGTGCCGGCAAGGCCCAAAGCCGCGGGATTCCCCGGTTCCTCGCTCCACTGGAAGGAGACGATGTTGCCGCCATCGGGATGGAAGGATCCGCCGCCATCGAGCGTCACGAGACCCTGTGACGGTGTGACCTCGATCCTCGCCTTCGGAAGCCGGTCGGGCCGGCAGTCGTACCGGGCCCAGGTGATGCTCTGGTTGCCGCCCCCGTCGCTGACCTTCAGGCCCACGTAGTTCGGCCCGTCGCCCATGGTGATGGGAACCGAGAACCCTCCGTTAGTGATGGTGATGGGCCAGACCGAATGATTGTGCATGAACAGGCCTATCGTGACCGATGGATCCGCGACCATGCCGGTGACCGTGAAGTTGCGCCAGATCCGGGTCGCCCCCGCCGAGTAGAACATCGTTTCCGGGCCGGGTTGCGGGAGCCCATGGATGCTGTCGGGCGGCAGCGCCACGATTCCGCGTCCGGGGCTCATGAGCGCCACCTCACGGGGTCCGCCCACCAGCCCGTCTTCGATCCAACTCCCGAGAATCCGCGGCTCCGAAGGCGGCGCCGCGAAGAAGGCGGCGTCGTAGATATCGGGGTCTTCCTCAGCCAGCCAGCCGCCCTGCGCGGGTTCGAGCTCGAGTCCGGCATCGGTCCGCAGCGTGGCGATCAGACCCCAGAACCACGACGTGGAGTAGGTTCCCAGGTAGGTCTCCAGCTCCTCCAGCGGCAGCGAAACGATGAACGAGCCGGTGGTCTCGGGGTCCGGATTCATGCCGATGGCCGCGCCAACCTGGATCGGATCGGCCTGGAGGATCAGCCGGTTGTCCCGTGACTCGTCGTAGAACGGAGAGGAGGGGGGCACCAGCCAGATGAACACTCCCTGGCCCTCCCAGGGCGGCGCCATGACTTCGATGTCGCCGGGGAGCGGCATCGCGGGCCCGTCGAGCGATGACACGATCATCAACCCCAGGGCGGTATGCTGGTCCACCGCGGCCATGTCGATGACCGCCTGGATGGTGACCGGATCCAGCCTCGTGGATGTGCCTACGTGGAAGGCATGGATGTCGGCGGCGCCCGGGGTTACCCCGTCGGGATACCGGTATCGGCCGGGGCCCTTGTCGTCACCGAATCCGTCGACGGCGTGGAACCCGTTGCCTGTGCCGTAGACGCCGAAGGAAAGAGTCGCCGTTCCGACCCGGCCGAGTTCGTCGACGACCCGGACCGCCGCGCGGTGAAGCCCCGGTTCGAGCAGGGGCAGGGTGAGCGACACGAAGAGGCTCTCGCCCACGACCTCCGGGGTGACCTGCTGCGTGACGTCGTCGAGCGTCAGCAGCAGCGAGTCCGGAAGAACGGGGGTGCCCCAGTCTCCGGGTACGGCGGCGAAGCGCACCGTCGGTCCCTGCGACGCGGGCGGGATGATGCTCCCCTGAAGCCGGGCAATGTCGAGAACCCTTGGCGGTCCAAGGGGATTCGCCCGTCCCACGCTCACGTACCAGTCACCTGGACTGCGAAGCTCCAGGAGCGGATTGTCAGGATCGGGAAGGTAGAGGGTGCCGTTGGCAATGAACCGGTACAGGAAGTTCCTCCCGATCTCCATGCGAATGGAGGTCTCCCAGACACCGTCGTTGTCGTCGTCGACGAAGCGGGCCGGAGACGCGCCCCAGTTGCTGAAGTCGCCCGTGATCTGTACGCGGCTGACGTCAACCGGAAGGCCGAAGTTGGGGCTCTTGGTGTCCAACGAGAATCGCATATTCATTCTGGGCGGCCCCTGCACCAGTTGGAAGCGGGAAACCGCGGCGGCCGCGGCGCCCACGTTGTTGGCGCACGAGACTTCCAGCATATGCCACCCCATGGAGAGATCCGACCCCGGGAGGTATGACAGGCATCCGGTCTCGGCGTCGAAACTCGCTGAGCCCGTGATGTCGATACCGTCGAGCTTCATCGAGAGGCTGCCTGCATCGAGGCCGGTCTGGGTCCCGGCGGCGAAGTTGACGGAGAGGAGCGGCCGGGTGTCTTCCACCTGGCTGCTGTCACTGGGCAGGACGTAGTAGATCATCGGATCGGCAACGATGAGCACCGAGTTGTTGTAGGCGGACCCGTCAGTGAGCGGGTTGAGCGGGTCGGGATACCATCCGGTTACGTCAGGGTAGCTGCTGCTCTCTTCGGGGTCGGTGGACGAGAGGGTGACGAACTTGTAGAAGTAGTCGCCCTCGGCGAGGGTCATGGCGCCGCGCCACACGTTGTCCTGGTCGTCATCCTGGAACACCAGGTACGAGCCGTTGGGCGGCAGGCCCCACCCGTTCATGGAGCCCAGCATGCCTGTGGCGACGTCCGGCGGCCCCACCTGGTACTCGAACCGGAAATGCACTTCGACGTCGGACGCATGCAGTGGAAACGCGATCAGGAGCAGGAGGATGGCCGGGAGGACACGCATGGTTCACCTCGTGGAAGGTCGGCTCGGTCTCGGGGTCAGGGAGCGACACCCCGCCACTCGTCGGTGACGGAGAAGACAATGCCGGGGGTTGGCCGGCGCAACCGTTTCATACGGCTTCGACGACACACATGAAGTCTCCGGGACGACCGACACCTCGGTCATCGCGAGGACAAGGGGCGTCACGCCGCGTCGACCCTGGCGGCGTGAGGTTCTGTGGACGTGGCGATCGATTCGTCGACCGGGATTGCGTCGTCCTCGAACGGACTCGCAATAACCATATCACGGCTGAGGTCGTGCACACATGATGCAGGCAGGGTGGCGCACGCAACCCGGGTCACCCGATACCGGCTCTGATCTCCCCGGCATCCGGTCGCATGGCCGTTCAGGCGCGAGCGGACTTCAGCACGTTCATATAGGACTAGTCCTATATAGGACACGTCCTATATGAACGAACGCAAAGTGAGACCGGTTCGCGCGCCGCGTTTCGATCGCTGAGGCCATGGCAGAGGTGAGCAGCGCCCCGCCGTCCCGCAGCTCTCGATACGTGACCGTACGTATGCACCCGAGTACAAAACGTGGTTGAGGGTTCGGCCCCCTCACCGCGCCAGGTGGATGGCGGATGTGACGGTCCGGGCGATGCCGTCATCCACCTCGATGATGCACGGGCCGGCCGGGAGGCAGGCCGGCTGCCACGACCACGCCTGCTCATCAACCGGGATCATCCCTCGGTGATGCCGCCGCCCCGCGAGGTCATAGACAGAGATCGTCGTGGGCCCTGTTGCTCCGGCGAGGCGAAGCGTGAGGCGCGAACTGAACGGATTCGGGAAGGCCGCGAGGCGCAAGCACCCGTCCGCCGGCACCTCGGGCAAAGGCCCATCACCACTCTGCACGCCTTCACAGAACAGCAGCCCTTCGTCGATGGTGGCCCGCCAGAGGCCCCATGAGTGGCCTTCGTGGAAGAGACGGCTCTGATGCGCGATTCCGTGGGTGTCCATCATGTCGTCGAACGATTCGATGAGCGGGATGAGTTCCTGGATGTCGTAGGAGCCCCAGTTCATGTAGATGCGGTAGGTCTCCGGTGGCTGGGTCGCGATGAGGTCGGCCTGTTCCGGGGGGATGTACGGGCTCATGATCACAAGCCGGCGGAACTGCTGGGGATAGGTTCCGGCCAAGTAGACCGAGATGTTGCCGCCATTGCTTGCGCCCATGCTTCCCCACATCGTCGGGTCACTTGGCGCGGTGGCGTACCGTTCGTTCACGAACGGGATCACGGTCTCCATGATGAACTGCCCGAAGGCCTGCTGCTGGGAACCGGCGTACTCTTCGGTCCGGTTCACGGGTGGCACGCACACGCAGATGGGCAGGGCTGCGCCAGGGTAGTGGACGGCCAGGAACGCCAACACGCGGTCGAGGTGGGCGAGGGAGAGGTATTCGAGGCCGTCGTGCACAATGAAGGTCGGATATGCTGTCGTGGAGTCGTAGCCGGGAGGCGTGACGACCCGGATGGTGCGGGTGTTGTTGAGCTGGGGGCTGAAGAATCCCTCGTAGGTGTCGATCCCACAGGGCGGGTAGCCGTAGTCGGTGATCTCGGGTGGCTGCACGTAGTCAGGCATGGCGAGCTCCGAGTTGGGGCCATAGCCGCCGGCACACGTGTGCGGGTTGAGGGGATCCAGCATCCACTCCGTGCCGTTGCGCACGAACTTGTAGTCGAGCCGTGAGTCCGATGGGCAGGCAAACTCACGGTACCAGAAGGTCGTACTCAGCACATGGATCAGGGAAAGATCGGGCGACCACCACGTCATGTCACCCGCCACCGCCATCGAGGTGGCCTGCCCGCTGTAGACGAAGAACGCCATGGTGTCCTCCTTCACCGGCGCCTCGCCACCAGGGAGGTTGGCGATGAAGCTGTCGACCAGCGCCTGCCGCTCCTGCGAGGGCGTCATGTTGAGCAAGGCCAGGAAGTCATAGAAGCCATCGGCGCGGGCCGAGGCCACGAGAACCATGATCGCGAGGGCGCAGGCGAGACGTCTCATGGGTGCTCCTTGGCTGTTCACGTGAACCGCGATGTACGAAGCGAGCGCAATGTACGTCCATCGCGCCGCACCGTCGACCAGCAGGCTGACCTGCCGTTCGGATCGGTCATCGTCAGAGCGCCCTGAATCAGTCCAATCCGTTCGGAGAGTGGGACACCGCGTGGACGATCCCATGGGACTGCCGGGGGCGATGAGCGGTCCGTCTGCATCCCCCCCCGGCGGCCCTCCAGGCATCGCCCGGGAGACTCTCCTCGCCGCCGCACTGATCGTGAAGACCGTCGCGCGGCGGACCGGGCACCCGGTGTGGGCTCCCTGCTGAGTTAGGGGAGCCCGACGCCGTTGGGTGGCCCCAAAGAGCTACCGGTGGAAGACTCGGACGACCTCAACCCTATCAGGTCGCCTCACAGTCCATGAGCTGGGATGCCTGGGCACAGCCAGAGCATTCGACATCCCGCAAGCAGTGCTCCCCGCAGATCAGAGCGTTAGCCTCCGGAACGCGGGGTGGAATCGGTAGACCCATTTCTCAGCGCATCACGATCACTTGCCCCGCCTGGACCTCGGCTCCTGCCTCGATCCTGATCGTGTAGACGCCCTGGCCGACCTGCCGTGCATCGGCATCACGACCATCCCAGCGGACGACATGTGCACCACGGTCCTCCATGCCATCCAGCAGCGTGGCCACCTGTCTGCCCTGCAGGTCGTAGAGCGCAACCGTGACGCGTGATGCTGTGGGCAGGGCGTAGCGGATGCTCGTTGATCCGCCCGTTGGATTTGGCTGGATCGATTCGATCATCAAGACGTCGGGTCTCGCGGTGCTCTGATCACCAGTCCACGGCACCTCGCCCTCGGCATGGGCCAGGATCCGGATATCATCGATGTTCCAGCCGCAGTAGGTCCACCCGTCGTCCGTTGGCCCCATGGTCCACCGCACGAAGACCGTCGGCTGATTGTCAGCCACTGCCGAGAGGTCGACCTCCTGCTCCACCCATGCTTTATCCGCGATCTCCTCCGGGTTGGTCCACACCCTCGTCAAGGTCGTCCCGTCGTTCGACACGCTGATCGATGCCTGGTCGAACGATGGCGCCTCCACTCCCAGCCATCGCCAGAACCGCAGCCGAACATTAAACAGGCCGGTGCAGTCGATGGCACTCGTGCTCAGATGCCGCGCCGGGAGGTTGTTTGGATAGTCGCCTGCAAGGTTGTAGCCGCACACATTGACGCCCGTATGCCCGGCAGTCGGATCGGGCTCGCCATGGCTGCCACCACCTCCGGTGGGTTGGCCGAACGCCCAGTCTCCTT
>JALOPK010000020.1 GCA_025453925.1 Candidatus Eiseniibacteriota bacterium
TCGCTGCCCGGGGCCCCGTTCCTGCTGATATGGCCGGCGGGAGGACCGCTCACGTCCCTGGTCCTTCTGTTCGTGCGATGGAGCAGCCTTGGCGGCCGGCTCCGCGGTCTTCTCCTCGATGGCCTTCTTTTCCCCGAACACGGTCGCGCCCTGCTCGACAGCCTTGGACACGAGCCGGGTGACCAGCTTGATGCTCTTCATTGCATCGTCGTTGCCGGGAATCAGGAGATCTATGGGATCGGGATCGACATTGGTGTCGACGATCGCCATGACGGGTATCCCGAGTTTCACTGCTTCCGACACCGCGATCCGTTCCTTCTTGCAGTCGATGATGTAGACGAGTCCGGGAAGGCCACTCATGTGGCGCACGCCTGCCAGGACCTTCTCGAGTTTGTGCCGCTCTTTCAGGAGGCTCTGCATTTCCTTCTTCGTCATGGTGCGGCTGGGGCCTTCCTGCTCCAGTTTCTCCAGTTCCTCAAGCCGGGACATGCTGCGCCGGATGGTAGAGAAATTGGTGATGGTGCCGCCCAGCCACCGCTCGGTCACATAGGGCATGCCGATCCGTTCGGCCTCCCGCCGGATCACGTCCTTGGCCTGCCGCTTGGTGCCGACGAAGAGCACCTTCTTGCCCTCGGCGGCAAGACGTTCGACGGCGTCCAACGATTCCTTCAGGAGTTGCTGCGACTTGCGAAGATCGATGATGTGAATACCATTTCGTTCCCCAAAGATGTACGGCTTCATCTTCGGGTTCCACCGCTTGGTCTGGTGGCCGAAATGGAGACCAGCCTCAAGCATTTGCTCGATGGTCGGTAGTTCCATGTGGCTGCCTCCTCAGGCTCCGGATACGAGCCTGCGGCGTGGGGTTGTGCCTCCACCCGCCCTTCTGGGATCACCTTGACCCGTCGAAACGGGACACCCCGGCGTCTCCAGGACGGATGTGCGAATTTGGTTCCATCCGCCCGCATGGACGGATGGCGCCGCAGAGAGCGGCGCGTCTAACGCTTGGAGAACTGGAACCGCTTCCGGGCTCCCGGGCGGCCGTACTTCTTGCGTTCGACCATTCGGGGATCCCGGGTCAGCAGACCTTCTCGTCGCAGCGTCTTGCGGAGGTTCGGATCGTTGGCCACCAGCGCGCGGGCGATCGCCAATCGTACGGCGCCTGCCTGACCGACAACCCCGCCCCCGACCACGGTGACGGTCGTGTCAAACTTCCCTTCGCACTCGCACGACTTGAACGGCTTGAGCACGGTCAGGGTGAGTGTGGGAGTTGGAAAATACCGCTCGAGAGACCTCCCGTTGACCTGAAACTGGCCACTGCCCTCGACAAGCTTGACGCGGGCAATGGCTTCTTTCCTGCGGCCGACCGACATCACTCCCGGCTGAGTCATTGGCTACCCTCCACTGGTTCGAGCGGAAGAGGGGCGGGCTGTTGAGCCGTGTGCGGATGGTCAGGCCCATTGTAGACCTTGAGCTTCCGGAAGAGCTCGCGTCCGAGCTTGGTGTGGGGCAACATGCCCTTGACTGCATGCTCCACCACCCGCTCGGGTCGCATCTTCGTGATCGGAATGATCCGCCTGCCACCGGGAAAACCGGTGAACCTCTCGTACCGCTTCATCGAAGACTTCTCCCCCGTGAGGAGTACCTTCGAAGCGTTGATGATGATGACATGATCTCCGAAGTCGAGATGCGGGGAGAACTCAGGACGGTGTTTGCCGCGGAGAACCGTTGCCACACGGGTGGCCAGTCTCCCGAGGACTTGGCCTTCCGCGTCTACGACCCACCACGTGTCCTTGATCTCGCCCGCCTTGGGCATGTAGGTTTTCATCACGTGTTTCACCTCTCTCCAGATACTTCATTGGAGCCGAACAAGGAACCGACGCCGGGGACAGGCGTCAAGACAGAATGTGACGGCCTGATCTCTCTTGACTACGGCCGCCCGGCGTGATCTCTTGGTCTTGCATTGTCCTCAATCGTCAAATCCTCCGCGCAAGCTCCGTACTTGAGACCGCTCATGACTTCACGCGTATCCCGCCCATCGAGCCGACTGTTCCGTTGGGGAATCCTCCTCGCCTACTCCGCGATCATCCTCTCCACCCTCAGTCTCGTACGTGCCGCCCGGGACTGGCTCACCGGCGCTCTTGGTGAGCGTGGATTTTCCATGAGCGTGTGGGGACTGTTCGCCGCAGCCGGCATTTGGTTCGCGGTCTGGGCAGCTCGCCAGCATGTCCTCCGGTCTCGGCGGCGGCTGGCCATCCTGGCGACGGCATGTGCGGCCTACGCCGTGATGATTCTCCGCCTCGACGTCCCCGTGGAGCGCATTCACTACCTCGAGTATGGATTGGTCGCGGTGTTGGCGCTCCGCGCATTCGAGATGGCAACTCCCGATGCCGGTTCCTACGCCCTCGCGTGTCTCTACGTGATGGCCCTGGGGCTTGTTGACGAGGCTATGCAGTGGATCCTCCCTACCCGCGTGGGCGAGTTCCGAGATGTCGCCATCAACCTAAGCGCGGGCCTGCTGGGACTCTTACTCGTGGTCGCCGCCCGGCCACAGCCCTTTCGGCGCGTCCATCGGCAGAGCGCAGGCCGCGTATTGAGGTGGTCCGCCGGAGTCTTGGCCGGGAGCGCGGCGTTCCTGACCTTCATCCATGGCTTCGGATACAGGCACCGCTCGTCGGCCCACGCTGAGTTCCGCAGCGTGTTCGCTCCGGGAGCGTTCGAAGACGCCGGACGGCTGCCGGAGGCGGTGGCCTACAGGGAGTTCCCGGATTCCCCGGTCTCGCACCCTGGAGACCGTCCTTCGGCGTGGGTGCGGCAGCGAATCCTTCAGTGGCAGAAGCTGCGCCACCCCACCGCGGCGGCTTACAACTTCGAAGCGTGGCGACACCGCCAGCTTCGAGACGCCCTGAAGAACCCGCGCTACGCGCAGTATCGCGAGTCGCTGGAGGAGGAACGGATTCTCACCACCTTCTATCGAGCCTACGCCGACCACCATGAGCTCGCGCTATCCGTTGGCAGAAAACAGCAGTATGAGAAACTGCCCTTTGCCGAGGGCTCATCATACATGAGCCCGACCCAGGAACTGCTGATCACCTGGGTTCGTCCGGCCACCTTCTGGGCCGGAGCGATCATGGTCTCCCTCGGGCTGCTGACTGCGGGGCTCCTGCTCGGCAGGTCTCCCGCGGGCACTCGTTCCCCGTCGCGGAACTGAGGCAGTCACGCCGCGCTCCGCGGCGACTGGCAGCGCCACCGTTCGCAGGGGCAGGTCTCCGCCCTTTCACGGGAGGGACCCATTCCGGTCGCGCTCGGCTGGATGAGCAGCCCGCTTCGCTCTATCTCGGCGGGAAGACGTTCCCAGCACCGTGCCTTCGCACACCGGTTGCCCACCGCATGAGGACGCGGGAATGATGGCCGCACTGACCCGCTCTCACGCCCCGCGACGGTTCAGTCGGAAACCGAAGGGACCGAGTAGCCCGGCACCCACTCCGGTCTACCCGCGAGGAAATCAGACAGCCGGCACGCCTGGCAGGGGAGCCGGCCTGAGACCGGAAAGACCTCGTGGAACCAGGCCCCAGAGCTGTCAGGACCAAGTGCAACGTACGACTCCTCCAACCGCCTCAGTGAAGTCCCGGCTAACAGGTCGCGCACCAGATATCCTTCCCCCGCTCCCATTCTATGGTACGTGGTGAGTGTGACGCCGCTGTCGGACGGGGTCACCTTGACGGCAAGGGGATGAAAGAAGACGCGATCGACGAAGCGATAGGCGACTTCTTCGTCACCCTCCCGAGCCCAGATCTCCCACCTTCCTCCCGCATTGCCCCAGCCGGGGCAATCCCCGAAATCGCAGGTGGCCGACAGCGCCAGATCAGGTGCCCCGTCGCCGGTGAAGTCTGCAGTCAACCGGACCAGCACGCATTTCTCGGGACGGGTGGTGCTGGCCGCCCGTCTGGCAAACGCGGCTGTGGGGTCGGCGACAATCGTCGAGTCAGGTCCGCCGAGTATCGCCATGAGAAGCAACAGGCACATCAGAGATCACCTCACGAGGGTGACACAGGCCGAGGCTCGTCGCGCGGGTGATTCGACCCGCAGGACGTAGGTGCCTGCGGATACCCTGGGTGGTGGCGCCCAGACGAGACCGATTACGCCCGCCGAGGAGACTCCCGTTTCCACCTCGCCCTCCACCCGATGACCCATCAAGTCATACGCGGCGACGTGAAGAGGGGCGGCATGATGCCGAATCGTGAGCCATACCCTGTCTCGCGCAGGATTCGGATACACGGCCAGGAGCGTTTCTCTGACGCCGAGGTTGCCGTCGTTGCCCAGCGCGTAGTTGCCTCGCAGCACTTCTTGGGCCAGCTTGCCGTTGGGAGTGAATCCGACTTCGTAGTCAGGGCCGTCTTCGCGATAGTCGCTGGTGGAGGAGTTGTCCCATGACCACCAGAACACGCCTCGTATCCACGGTCTTGACGCGATCGCGTCGAAGAAGGCCTGGTAGTAGTCTGCCTGTTCCTGGTGGTCGGGGACCACCCCGGTGTAGTCCCAGTTCCACGGCTCCCGCGCGGCGCCGTCGTAGCTGCTGCAGCCGATCTCTGTGAACACAATGGGAAGGCCCTGCCCGGGTCCCTGCGCGAATGCTTCGATGTCGACAGCTATGGTATCCCACACCGCCGCCATGTCATCCACGGTGGGATCGTCGCGATCGGCCAAGGGAAAGTAGGCGTCGATACCAACCAGATCCACCAGATGCCACCATGAGATCAGATCGTACTCCTCCCACCAGTTCGCCGCATACGTGATGGGCCCGGCGTACAGCGATCGCACGGTGTCCACCACGGCGGCCCATTCGACGCCAAGGCTGATGCTGGAGCTGATGAACTCGCAGCCGATGGAGAACTGCTCCACGCCCAGGGTTGCGCCCAAGGCGGCATAGTGGCCGATGAACCGCCGGTAGCTGGCGAACCAGGCGGGCCAACTGGCGGGGTTGATCTCCGCCCGCCAGGTGCCGTCTTCCGGATCGACCATGGGCTTGAGCATGACGGACAGGCCTCGGGCGTGGGCTTCTTGGATGATATGACAGACCGATGAATCTGAGGCGGTCCCGCCCCAGTCGGCGGGGGCAATGGTCGTGCTGGAGGCCGTCTCCTGAAACCACCAGACGCAGACCGAGACCCAACCCACATGACTGGCAACCAGCGTGTCGAGCGTCGCGTCGCTCTCCGGCGAGGCGTAGACATCCTCGCTGAACGCCACCAGGCTCATGCCCTTCTGGAAGCCAGGACCACCCCCGGCGAGAACCAGTGACGGCACCAGGAACACCGACCATGGAATCGCCATACCCGCACCTATCGCGCCGGTCCCGAAGATTCCCCGCTTCATGGTGCCCACTCCCCTTCCTGACGCAGGCCCTGCGTCTCGCCGCAGCAGTTCCCTCGCGCCGCCGAACCCCTCACCGCTCCCCTGTGCATGGGGCTCTCAGTGCGACCCGGGAAATCCAAGAAACGCAGCGTCCATGCGGGGTCAAGTGGGGTGCGCCCGCCCTGAAGGAGCGGTGCGCCAGAGTTGAGTCGGGCTACCGTCGTCGCACGTCGCCCATCCGGCGATCCCCCGTCCTTGCCCGGATGCGGGGCCGCTCCCTTGCCATCGAGCCGAAGCACTCCGGAACGGCCGCGAGAGCCGAGCGAGGGGCTACCGCGAAACGAGAAGCGGCTCGCTGCGGGTGCAGTCGCCGGTCATCACCGTGCAGCAATAGCCGCCGCCGGAAACGCTGCCCCCCATGTCCGAAGTCCCGTCCCACCGAGTGCAGTAGCATCCAGGCCCGCGGTGCTGATCCATCAGAAGCCGGGTGAGCCTTCCCTGCATGTCGTAGATCGCGATGACGACCCTGGCGGCCTCGTGAAGCACATAGGAGACGGTGGTGCCGGTCCGAGTGGGATTTGGGAACAGCGACAGCCCGATCCCCGGCATGGGCATCAGGCCCTGGGCATCGGTTGCTTCCTCCGCATACCAGATATCCCAGCCGCCGGACCCACCGGTACGCCCGGACCCGAAGAAGATGGTGCCGCCGACCACCCCGTTGTTGTCGAGGAAGCTGGCGCCCCACTCTGCTGCCGATGTGTTGAGGACGGCCCCCATGTTCACCATCGGGCCCCACGCGTCGCCCTGCCGCTGGGCGATCCACATGTCAGCATCACCGTGTCCGTCTGACCGTGTCGAACAGATGAGCAGGGTCCCGCCATCGTCGGACAGCCAGCGGGGGCAGTCGGTGGCGCTGGAGTTGACCGCGGCGCCCAGATTCTCCGGTTCGCTCCAGCCCAGCTCCGAGCGCCGGGACACCCATGCATCCATGCTGCCGAATCCTCCCGTGTGGGTGGAGCAGAAGTAGATCGTGCTTCCCTCCGCGTCGACCACCGGGCAGCAGTCCAGAGCCCCCGAGTTGGCGGGCGGGCCGAAGTTCTCCTTGGTGCCGGCCACCCCTTCGGTGAGGGTGCACCGGTAGATGTCCATGGCGCCTTGGCCGCCGGGCGCCAGAGAGGCGAAGTAGAGGACGGAGTCTCCCGGCGCCAGATAGGGCGCCGACTCGCAGTAGGCGGTGTTGACCTGTGGGCCGAGGTTGCGGGGCGGTTGCCACTCGCCGCCCTCCTTGACGCTGATCCACAGGTCCGAAGAACCGTAACCGTCGGGTCGGTCCGAGACGAATACCATCCAGGTTCCGCCTCTGTTCAGTACGGGATACCAGTCGTTGGAGTCGGTATTGATGACGGAGCCGATGTTGACGGGTGACTGCCATTCCGCGTGGGCGGAGGCCAGCGAACCGAGAGCGAGCACGACCCACAGACGATGCATTGGACTCACCTCCCCTGGATGATTCGACCGCGAACGGTGAAGGGACGGCGTGATGACCGCGCCGGGAAGTGCGCCAGCAATGCCCGTGCCAGAGCCTCGCGAAATGCGGGCCGAGTACCGAGTGACCTGCGTGCCGTGACGCACCAGGCCCGGCGGGGGGACCGACCAGCGCCTCGCGAGGAGGCGGATACGCGTTGGGGCGTCTCACCGATCGAGCAACACTGCTGCGTTGGGTACCACGGGAACCGAAGGTCGCCGCGCGGGTGATGGAGTGCCAGATACTCGACATCATCGAAGGGGATGCCGTTGTTCACCGGTGAACGCTCATGCCCGCAACTGGACGACGCCGGTGGCCGCCGCGATAGCCCAGTCCCACGCTCCCGAGCTGGCGAGCGACCGTCGGCGGGGAAGGAGGCCGACTCCTCAGCGGAATGCCAGTTGGAGAAGCACGGAGAGCGCGAACAGGAGAATGGCCGCGAGTCGGGACCTGATCACGATGTCCATCCTTGCATGCGGGGCGTGGACACTCCGGCCTGCGTGTCGATCTCCTCGATGACTGCCGAAGAACCGCCGCTCCTTCCGGGCCGAGGCGCGACATGCCACGACCGACCACAAGGATGCATCCGGTCGCTCACAATCCGCTCACGCACTCCCGTTCCTGGGGCCCGCCCGGCCGCCACGGCCGGCCGGGTGAGGGCCGCAACCCGTGAAAGGGTTTCGGGGCGAGCCGCCTTGCCGTGAACCTCGCTCGATTCGCGGTGGCGACGCGATGCGCACCCGCAGGGCGGAGGCGGTGCGGCCGCCTCCCGTCAGAACACCATCGTCGGGATCTCCGCCCGATCCATGAGGCGTCCGATAGCGTGGAGGCGCGCAGTGTCGAGGCACGCAAGCGTGGGGGTCGGAGCGTCGCGATCCAGGGAATAGAGTTGCACCATGCGCGGCCGAATCCGCTGCAGGCAGGCGATCAACGATTCAATATCGTCATGCGACGAATTGCCCTCAGGCCCGCCGGCGAGCAGACACTGGATCGTGACACTGGGCAGCGACCTGAGGCCCCGGGTGATATCTTCAAGGCCGAGACTCGGCCATGGCCGGTTGAAGTTGGCCAGCAACGCGTCGGTGCCCGCATCCAGCTTCATGATCCGTACGTCGAGGCAAGACAATGCGGAAGCGATCTCCGTGTTCCCGGCCAGAGACGAATTGGAGAGCAGCGCGACCTTGGCATCGGGCACCAGCCGGTTCCGGAGCGCACAGACACCATCGACCAGGTCGCCGAACTGGGGATGCAGTGTCGGCTCCCCGTTGCCTGAGAACGTCAGATAGGCCGGCTGAGGGATATCGCCGGCAAGGGCCTCTTCGATAGCGGCGAGTACGTCGTCGACTGGTGGGAATCCGGGGCGCGCGGTGTCCGGGGAGACGGGTGCCGCCCGCCCGTATTGGCAGTAGAGACAGTCGAACGTGCAGGTCTTCCGGTAGGGAGGAAGGGCGTTGATGCCCAGCGACCAGCCCAGCCGCCGGGAGCGAACCGGGCCGTAGGTGATCGTGCCTTTTGTACTGAGCAGCATCGTCACCACCTCACGAGCCGGAGATGTCGCGTATTGCTCGCCCCAGCCGCCGCATCCCCTCCTCTATGCGCCGCTCGTCAACCGCGGCGATGGAGAGCCGGAAGCAGGGACGCGTCGGAGGTTCGATGAAGTAATACGGACCGGGTGACACGATCACGCCGGACTGTGCGATGTGGGCATACACCTCCTCCGGAAAGCGGGCGCAGCGGGTCAGTTCGACCCAGATCAGGTACCCGCCGCCAGGCTCCGACCACGTCGCGAGATCAGGCGGCACGTGCTCCCGCATGGCCTGTAGCGTCACACGCATGCGCTTCCGGTACATGCGGTGAAGCCGACGGACGTGGAGGTCGTACAACCCCCGTTGGCAGAACTCGGTGAGGGCCGCATGGAGCAGCGCCGTGGGCGAGAGATCCGCGAATCTGCGGACAGCCACCAGGTGCTCGATGCACCCCCGATCCGCGGCGACCCATCCGATGCGGAGGCCCGGCATGAGGATCTTCGAGAAGGTTCCGAGGTAGATCACGACGCCGCGGGTGTCCATTGACTTGATGGGCAGCGACACCTTCCCGAAGTACTTCATCTCCTCCTCGAATCCGTCCTCTACCACCGGCACTCGATGGTGTTCACAGAGCGCAAGCAGGCGTTCGCGATGATCCTGCGTGGTCGACACTCCGGTCGGATTCTGGAAGTTCGGCATGGTGTAGACGAACCCGACATCCCGCCGCGCCAGCGTGCGCTCCAGTTGTTCGAGATCCATTCCGTCGGAGTTCATGGAAATCGGGATGATCTCGGCCCCGTGGAGCCGCAGAAGCGGGATCATCATGGCATAGGTCGGGGCTTCCACCACGACTCCCCGGCCCGGCGTGGCCAGGATTCGAACGAGGAGATCCAAGCCGTGCTGTGACCCGTTCGATATGAAGATCTCGTCCGGCGACACCTGGATCCCGTGAATCTGCATGCGGCGGGCGAGGTACTCCCGCAGCGGCCAGTAGCCCGCCCGCGGTCCGTAGCACAGCAGGTTCGCGCCCTCCCTGCGCAGAACCGTGTTCGTGCACCGCCGGAACGACTCGGCGGGGATGAATCGCTGATCCATGTCCAGACGGCTGAAATCCACTGCGTCCGGGGTAGAGTGATTGCCCTCCGGCGAGAAGCCGAGATACGTCCGGTGGGCATCGGCGCTCCCCGGCGAGACGCGGGAATCCCAGGAGATGAGTCCGGCCGAGGCCGGTGCGCCGGGGGGGGCCATTGGTGCTCGGCCGCGCACCCTTGAATAGGATCCCGGTCGCCCCTCGACATAGCCAAGGGACCATAGCTCCTCGTATGCGCGATAGATGGTCGTGCGGTTCACACCCAGGTGCTCCGCCAGCTTCCTGGTGGGGGGCAACGCCGAGCCGATTGGGAGACTCCCACGGTCGATCAGGCCACGGATCTGGTCGGTGATCTGCTGGTGGAGCGGGGTCGGGCCGTGTCGGGTGAGTGTGAGAAGGAGCATTCTGGAGCCTCGCTTGGTGGAGCCTGCTACTGGCCGTCCGGCCGGGTACTCCAAAGATGTAGCACAATTGGTCCTTCGTCAACAGCCAATTTCCGCACAATTCGAGCAGGCCAATTCGTCAGGGATTCTCACCGGATCCGAGTGTGCGGTTCTGGTTTGGGAGCACGAGGCAGGGATCCTGGCACGACACCATGCCTGGAGGTCGGAGGTACCGGGGAGGTACGGTCTACACCAGCCCGTCAACCAGCCGCATCATCTCGCCCACGGTCGTCGCCTGCAACGCCTGGTCCACCAGGCCTCCGTAGGTGACCGCGATGGCGAGCTGTTTGGCGAACCGGCGATAGATCTGGTCCTCGTAGGGCGGGCAGACCATGGAGAAGAAGAGATGTACGGGCTCCCCGTCCGGGGCGTCATAGTCGATGCCCGGCATGCTCCGGCCGATAGCGAACACCAGCGTCCGCGTATGCATGGTGCGGACGTGAGGGAAGGCAACTCCATGGCCCAGCGCGGTTGACCATTGTTTCTCGCGGTTGTGGAGATCGATGAAGAGTTTGTTCGGATTGCGAATGTCCGACGAGGTGAGGAGCAGGTCGCACATCTCGTGGATCACCCGTTCCTTGAGGTCGCGGAGCCAGCGTTCCCGCGGGATCTCCTCCCGCTCTTCATCCGAGGGCATCAGCGTGAGCATCTCGAGGCGCACTCTCGCGTCGCTCAGATACCGCATCAGACCCATCGTGATCCTCCGTTATGCATTACTGCCGCGCCCGCGGGCGGGTCGCCCGGGTACCTTCCACCTGAAGGAAGGCGGGCCTACAACTTACGTGGCACGTTTCTCGGTGCAACCGCCCGTAGTTCTAGCGCCCTGGCGTACAACCCTTCGATCTCGGGCAGCGCCCGGTCCCAGGAGAGCGTGCTGAGTGCCATCTCGCGGGCGGCGGCTCCCAGCTTCGCCGCCAGGCAAGGATCGCGAAGCAGGCGCAGGATCGCTGCCGCGAACGGCTCCGGCGCCATCGACTCCACGATGAGTCCGGTCTCCCCGTCGACGATGCCGTGGGCGCAGGCCCGGCTGGCCACCACGGCGCGGCCGGCGGCAAGGTAGTTCACCAGCTTGATAGGATACCCGCAACTCGGGAGCCGTGTGCACACCGCCAGCGAGGAGCGCAGGATCCACCGGCGCACCGCGTGAAATCCATGGGCGAGCACGAAGTCAACGGAACCGCTGAGCCCCAGCGACCGTACCCGGGCCTCCAGGCGCGGACTCCGTTCATGGCTCACGATGGTCAGCACGGCATCGGGCATCTCTCGGGCCACGATGGCCATGCTGTCGATGAGGATCGAGAGGTTCTGGTAGTTGTCGAGGTTTCCGGTGTACACGATCGAGGCGGTCCTGGGAGGCCCCTCGGCAGGCGGCCATTCCTCGGGCCAGACCCCCGGCGGTATGACGCTGATGACCTCAGCGCGCACGCCCAGGGCGGTCAGTTCGTCCCGCACGGCATCGTTGAGGGCCACCACTGCATCCGCCTGCACCGGGATGCGCCGATCGAGGAACATGCCTAGCCATCGGGCAATCCTTCTCGACATGGGATCTCTGAAGTAGGTAGGCAGTTCTTCGTGCAGCACATTGTGAGTGTGGTAGACCAGGGGGACACCCAGCCGCCGGGCGACCAGAGCGCCGATCAGAGCGCCCTCGTAGTTGTGCCCGTGGACGAGATCGGGCTTCACCCGCAGGCCGACAGCCCGCGCCTTCCGCCAAAGGAGCCAGTCCAGCCCGAGCTTCCCCGCGCTCGGCCCGGCCTTCAACCGCCCCGTTCCAGGCAGGCGGCGGGTCCGGTACACGGGAAAATCGAAATCCGCCTGGTACTCGCCGTGGTGATAGGTCACCAGATGCACCGTGTGACCACGCCCCTGGAGGCCTGCGGCGAGCTGGCGAATGAGCGTCTGCGAACCCTGGCTCGTGGGGAAGGGGCACGGCGCGATCATGAGGATCGAACGTGCCGCGACGACGCTGGACGGCAGGCGCACGGTCTCTGTTCGCGGCAACATGACTACGGTGACCCACCGACATCGGCCGGGGCGGGTGGCGATGGCGGACAGCGGGTACCGCATCCCTCCGGTCGCGCCATATGGTGGTCAGGGGCGCATGCCACGGAATAGTTGGAGCGGGGCGCGCCGTCTGTTCCATGGGACCTAGCCAAGGTACCCCAATCCCTTCAACCGCTCGAGCCGCTCCCATTCCCACGAGACCGCATCAGCCGCGGCCCGCTGGCACGAGGAGTCCCCCTCGCCCTCGCGGGTGGGCCGCGGGAGCGAGATCGGGGGCTCGCCCATCCCGGGGGGAGCGGGCAGCCCGAGTGCAGCGAGCAGCGCGCCGGCGACCTGATGGGCATCCGTCGCGGCAGGGAGTCTCCCCGGTCGCACACCCTCTCCGCAGGCGACCAGAATCCCCTCGCGGCGGTGGGTTCCTCCCATGCCGGATCCTTTTGCTCCCAAGGCAGAGAGATTCATTCGACGCTGATCGGGGCCGTTTCGGCCCATGGACGACGCAACCACGTAGGAGTATCCCTCCGGCTCGGCGAGGTCAAGGAGGAGATCCGGCATGCCGCCAAGCGCCGGGCCATCCGTGACCTCCTCCCTGCGCATCACCCTCGTGACCACCGCGTCGCCTGTTCGGGCGTCCTTCCAGCCGAGCAGTGCCGCGCCCACGTCGTCGAGTACGGCATCGTACCGGTCGGGGGCCACGACGCCGCGCCCTTCGCGGCCCGCCAGATTGATCCGGACCGCCGGTGCGTAGGGGAGCTCCTCCGAGTATGCCGTTGTGCCTTCCCACCCTATCCCGCCCAGCCGGCGGCGGCTCTCCAGCGCGCCCACGAGACGACGCGCGCGGCGGAACAGGCGTTGCTGGAGCGCGCGAGGCAGCAATCCGGCTGCCCCGATGGCAGACGGGAAGCCAAGGCGCCGGCCTCCGCCCTTTCGGAATCGGAGGAAGCCCTGCCGCTCGAGGAACCGGTTGAGACATATCGCATCTGCCCCCGCACCGCCGAACCCGTGGTCGGAGACGACCATGACCAGCCCCACATCCCCCGCTGCCGCGGTCACGCGGGCCAGAGCGCTGTCCAACCGCGAGTAGATGTCGCCGATCACGCCGGCCATCTCCGGGTCGGTGAGAGCGGGCCTCCGCGGGCTGCGAGCATCGGCGAAGGGCCAGAAGTGATGGCACGCGGTGTCGCTTTCCCCGAACACCATGACGAACAGATCGGGCCGAAGCTCGCGGAGGACAAACTCCGCCACGCGCACCTTGCCCTCGATGCTCTGTTGCAGTGCGGGGCAGGCCCTGCGGTGCCAACCCGGGCTGATCCTCAGCTCCTGCACGGGAGTGAGAGGGAACCCTCCGACGCCCAGAAGCCGCTTCCTCCAATCGGGCGGATGGATGAACGATGGCTCGATGCTGGTGGTGACCGGGGTGTCGAACCCGGAGATCATCAGGTCCACTGAACTGTCGGGAGGGAAGGTGCCGGGCACGCCCAGGACCGCGGCCACGAGCCCCGCGCGGTGGACCCGCTCCCAGACCGCGGGTACGCGCCGCGACCGCGAGTCCGTAAAACGAACGGAGTAGGTGGCCGGATCGAACTCGGTGAAATCGAGAACCCCGTGATGGCCGGGAGTGACGCCGGTCATGATGCTGGTCCACGAGGGAAACGTGGAACCGGGCCAGGGGCTCATCAGCGGCCCCCAACAGCCGCGCCCGAGGAGGCCGGCCAGAAACGGCATGGCCCCACGTGCCAGGAGCGGTTCCAGCACGGGCCATCCCGCGCCGTCCAGCCCGAGCAGCAGAACTGGTTTGGTGGGCGGCTTCACGCGCGTGGCGACCCACCGAGGCCGTCGAGACAACCGGTCGGCACCGCGCGGGGAGGTCGGCTCCTCGCACCGACATCCAACCGAGCGAGCGACGCCACCTCTCGGGACGCGACGGCGATCGAATGCTGCCGCTTGCGTGAATCCGTATTCTCAGTATCGCGCATGGTCACCCTGCATCCCGCGGCGTCCGCGGCGGGCCCTTGGTTTTGTCTTGGCGGGCGGCTGCATCATCGCCCCGACGTGGTCTGTTCACACCGGCCCTGCCAACGTGGGCCTGGCGCTGAACAACCTCAACCCGAACATGGGAGACGGCCAATGTACGCATCGGTGCCCCGGTTTGCAGCCCTGTGTGCCCTCGCGATCATCCCGCATCTGACACAGGCCCAGACGGATGTCGTCAACGATTTCGGACCCGCCACCATGGAGTCCAATCCCAGCGTTGACTTCCACGGTCCTGCCGGCCTGACCCTCTTGCCCTTTGATGATGGTTTCGACGCGCCGGAGCTGGATGCCGAACGGTGGACCGTGTACACCCAGAACGGATCGTGCTCGGTAGAAGACGGGTACCTGAGGCAAGACCTCGTTGCCGGCGGAGGGGATTCGTGGGCGACGGTGGTGCCCAAGCACACCTTTGCCGCGGGATCCTGGTTCGATCTGGAGGCGAAGTTCGACGCCTCGCACCTCCCTGCGACCAACTCCTGGTTCATGGTGATTCGCATCACCGTTGTCGACCACATCCAGGTGGAGATGATCCGGAGCTATCACGTGTCCCGCCACGCGTGGAGTTCTCAATGCCGCTATTGGTCCGGCACCTATTGGGGCCCATGGTCCCAGCAGACATGGACCACCGAGGATGTGACCACCGTGGGGTGGCTCGGGTTCGACCGTTTGGACGGCTCGACGACCCTGAGGGCGTGGTATCGTGGCTCCGGCGCGTGGATTCCGTGGGCCTCGTTCGCCGATTGCGGCGGGACGGCGTCGGTCTCCGTCACGACCAACAACTGGGTCCAGCATGCCTACGGATACGGGCTCTGGGACTCCTATGAGGTGAACATCCCCGGGGCCCCATACCTCGGAGACGGGCAGGGAATCCGGCTTCCGGTGGATTCGGGCATCGATCGGGTGAACCTGACGCGGCTCGCATGGGATGCGGTGGTGCCCGACAACACGAGCGTAGCCTTCCAGCTCCGGGCGGCCCCCGGCGCCGGCGGCGCACCAGGCGCATGGACGGAGTGGTTCGGCCCGGGAGGCAGCCCCGACCTGTGGTTCGACGCATCGCCGGTCCCTGTCACCTTCACCCCCGACTACTGCCAGTGGGTCCAGTGGCGCGTACGTCTGACCAGCGCCGACGGCCTGGAGACGCCGCGAGTCAACAGCGTGCAACTCGACTGGGAGACCAACCCCCAGCCGGTGGAGCTGGCGTCCTTCTCGGCGGCGTGGGAAGATCAGCGCGTATGTCTTCGTTGGTCGACGGCCTCGGAGTCCGACAATGTGGGGTTCAGAGTACTCCATCGAGAGTCAGACGCCCAGCCGTGGAAGCCGATCTGCGACCTGATTCCCGGTGCCGGAACCACCCAGGAACCGCGGCAGTATGCGTGCGCGCATGACGCGGATCCCTTGTCGTGGCACCACTACCTGCTGGAGGACGTGGATGCCCGCGGCACTGCCACGCGTCACGGCCCTGTTTCTGTCGCGCCGGCGCATATGGCGACAAACCTGTCGCCTAACTGCCCCGAACCATTCAGCGGGACAACGAGGTGGCTGCTGCCGGGCGAAGCTCCCCCGCATGAGGCGTGGATCGCCGACCTTGCAGGCAGGAGGATCTGCGACGTCCCGTGGTCGTGGACCGGAGGAGCATGGTCTCTTGCGTGGCACGGCCGGGACGGCAGCGGCCGTAGCATGCCGGCCGGACCCTATGTCCTCAGCGTCCTGCGCGACGGCGCGCTCTTCCGCCAGGTATGCGTCAAGGCGGGGAGTCCGCGGCGGTGATGGAGGCTCTGGAGCCCGCTCCCGCCGCAGGAACGCGCGCTGCCGCGATCGAGTGCGGTGTCCCACCGCGAGGCGGGGCGTCGGCGATGCCGGCGGCCCCCCGCCGGCGGCTCGGAGAGCGTGACTACCGGCTGATCGTGACTGCCCTGCTCAGGGAGACCTCGCCCGCTCGGATGCGGCACACGTAGACGCCTGAGACGGTGGGCGCCCCTGAGAGGTCCCTCCCGTCCCACGAGAAGCTCGTAGTGCCGGGGGCACATCCTGCCGGACGTCCAGCCGTCCACACGAGCCTTCCGGCCAGGTCGTAGGCCGAGAGTGCAACATCGGTGGCGGAGCCAACCGTCACCGGGAACCACACCATGCCGCGCGACGGGTTCGGGTAGGGTTCGCCGACCACGAGCTGGCGCGTTCCTGGGTCCCATTCCTCGGCCCCGGAAGGGTCACACCGTCCGTAGAAGATGTCATTGTCATAGCCGTCATAGAAGTGGCCGCCCTCCCACACGACCCAGATCACCCCCGCGCTGTCGCTGGCCACGGCCGGAACATGGTCCACCAGGGAGTCAGACATGGTCACCTGGCGGTTGTGCCCCCACGCGCCATCATCGAACCCGCAGAGGTAGACATCACTGGAAGACGTCCACCACGTCACCCACAGGGGCCTGGGATTGAGGTGAGATTGCGCGGACGTCGTTGAATCCGGGCATGGATGACGCTCTTCCTGCATCTACGTCCCCTGGAGACCTTGAGCTGTGGCGCGTGAACGCGGCTGTTCCTGGTCGCGGATGCGGAGTCCTGGACTTCGCGATCTGGGCGGCCTAGATTACTGCCGTGGCGCGCAATCGAGAGGCACATCGAAGGGGGACTGTCATGATTTCGCCGTACCCACTCGCGTTGCCCCGCGGCTTGATCACATGCTGCACCATTTGTGTCCTTTGGATCGCTCAGGAGGCTCTCTCCGGTCCTCATGGTGCCGACCACGGACGGGAGGCGGACGGGACATCACCACCTTGTCAGGCACCGCTCGGGCTGTGTGATCCTGGGGACAACTCACACCTGACGGACTGGCCTAACTACGTCTGGTCGACTCCCCTTTTCGAAGGAGTTCCGCGCGCACCTGATACCCATCCAGGCGCCGCAGCCGGGCCGGTTTCTACGCGGACAGGGGCGCGGCGCTGCATCGGAGATCTTCCGAGTGCCCATTCGCTGGTACAGTCTGGCGATTCCCGCGATTTCGTCTTCGTGGCGTGGATGAGAGTGTACGCGTCGGGGCTGGTGCCAACCATCGACAATGCCTCGGCCATTGTAGTGGATCGGTCCGGGAACGCGGTAGTCACCGGCACCACGAGAGGCCTGTGGGGAGATACCGACTACCTGACTGTCAAGTACGACAGCGCGGGCTCACAGCTATGGATGGCGCAACTCGACGGTGCCTCCGGGGGAGACGACTATCCTACAGCTTTGGCGGTCGATGGTCTCGGAAACATCGTCGTAACTGGCCATACCAGCTATTACCAGACTGATTGCTTGACTGTGAAGTACGACACCAACGGGAGTCTGGAATGGGAAGCGATGTACGCCTCCGACGAATGGTACAACTTCCGCGATGAACCAACGGACATCGCTTTCGACTCATCGGGGAATATCTACATCACCGGACGCAGTGAAGGCGTCGAGTACGGCGGTACGAGCTACCTGACCATCAAGTACAGCTCGTTCGGTGAGGAGATCTGGGTCGCTCGCTTCGAGGATCCCTTGGGGTGGGGTTACGCATACGCAACGGCGCTGGCGGTGAGCCCCATCGGCGACGTGTTCGTTACGGGGTCATCGGGTTTCTCGTCTGGGGGGCCCGCGATGGTCACGGTCAAGTATGACTCGGAAGGCGTGGAGCAGTGGGCAGTCGGCTACTGCGGCCCTTACCCTTACTCCCATGATGCCGGCAGGGACATCGCGGTGGACGCTCGCGGAGATGTCTATGTGACGGGGGAGAGTCTGTGCCTGACCGCAGACGACGAACACTATGACTACGCGACCATGAAGTACGCGTCCAACGGCGAGTTGCTCTGGGCTGCCCGCTATGACGGAGGAGGGGGCGGCAATGACTACCCGTCTCGCCTGCTCTTGGACGCCCGTGGCAACACGGTAGTGACCGGGCGCAGCACCGGGGTGGGGATAGACTATGACTATGTCACGGTGAAGTATGACTCCAGTGGAAGTGAGTGTTGGGCGGCCCGGTACGGTGCAGAGGAGGGGAGCGATGATCTTGCCGTGGGGCTGGGGATCGGCTCCAACGGAACCGTCTGCGTCACCGGTACATCCTGCGCGGGTCCGGATTCCGACTTCGTGACCGTCGCATACGATTCGACCGGGCAGCTCAAGTGGGCTGCACGGTACGATGGGCCTGCGTCATCTCGTGATGTGGCTGCACGTCTCGCACTCGATGAGGCGGGGTGCGTCCTCGTCTCTGGTAACGGCCGAGGCCTCGACACACACGACGACTACGCCACAGTGAAATACAGCGACCAAGGGGAGGTCTTGTGGGAAGCCCGGTACGACGGTCCGAACGATAGCAGAGACGTGCCTGCGGATATCGAGGTGGACGACACGGGACACGTGTCCGTGGCGATCACGAGCAAGGGACCTGGGGTGAACGATGACTTCGCCCTCATCCGATACGATGAAGCAGGCAGCCGGGTGTGGTTGTCACGCTATGACGGTCCCGCCCAGGGGGAGGACCATCCCGCAGCGTTAGCCATCATGCCGCGGGGAGGTCTCGTCGTCACCGGAGACACCTGGACAGGTTCGAGTTGGCAAGGCGGCCAGGCGTTTGACTGCCTCACAATGGCCTGCGATGCCGAAGGCCGGGTACGGTGGGATGCGAGCTACGGTGGGGCCGATCGAGGGTATGACCATGGGAAACGAGTCGCAGTTGATGACATGGCGAACGTGATTGTGGCGGGATCCAGTTGGACTGACACGACATGGTACGACTATGTCACCCTGAAGTACGACGGGCAGGGGCTCCTGCTCTGGTGCAATCGATTGACGGGCACGGACTATTCCTCGTGGGATGGGCCTACGGCCCTGTGCCTGGACGATGCTGGGAACGCCATCGTGACTGGGTACGCGGAATTCACAGGTGCCGAACGAGACTTCCTCACGGTGAAGTACTCCCCATTAGGCACGGAGATGTGGCGCGCTCGGTACAACAGTGACGGGAGTGGCAATGACTTTGCGAGTGATGCTGCGGTTGACGACAGCGGCAATGTGTACGTGACGGGCTTTACCAGTGATGCTGCGGGCAGGCGCCGATGGGTCACCATCAAGTATGACTCCCTGCGGGAAGAATTCCAGGTGACCTTGAGCGAACGGGGGAATCAGACCTTCATCCTCAAAGATTTCGCCAAAGCCCAGGAGCTGATGGCCGACGTAGGCAACATCGAGGTCCTTCCCCTAAAACAGTTGGAGCGCAACACCCAATACCAACTGCGCATCAAGGCGGAACTGAATAAAGTCACCTTACCGCTGTACCTGCATTATATTCTCTTTTTTGTATCTTTATGGGATTTTGAAACAGACTGGTATGTTGTTGAATTCATTTATTAATACCTCGTCAGAAGCCATCGGCCCGTTGCCGGCCTCCCCGGCCGCGGGCCGGAAATCCGAACCGTCCCACAACTCTATCTCGCCCACAGCATGAAGGTACTGCTTACCGAAGAGCAAAAAGAACAGCGCCGCCGCAAGCGGGAAAGGATCATCATCGGGATCACCTTTCTGGTGGTCATCGCCCTGACCTTCTGGGAAACCCGGATCCTGAGGACCGACATCCCCTTCACCAATCCCCAGCGGGTGGTCATTTTCGCCCTGGTCAATATCAACATCATCCTGCTGCTCCTGT
>JALOPK010000218.1 GCA_025453925.1 Candidatus Eiseniibacteriota bacterium
CGAAGCCTGGATCACACCGGAGGGCTGGGGTGAGGTCGGAAGCAACGGCTACGGCCGTATCGCCGACAAGAACCGTCTCGCCCTTTATCTCTCGGGACACAGCACCTTCGGCGATAGTTGTCTCGTGTTCATGCTCTTCACTGACTCTGGCGGCCTCAGTGCCAGCATGACGCCTGCAGGGTCGATTACACTCGGCGAATGGCAGCACGTGGCCGCGACCTATGACGCCCAGTCATCCACGGTCACGATCTACATCAATGGCATCGCTCAGCCGCTGGAGCAGACGCGCCCGCCCTTGGGCGCTATCGTCGACAATGCCGCCTATGATCTCTTCATCGGCAATGCGGCGAATCTCGGCGTGACTTTCGACGGCGCCATCGATGAGATCCGGGTCTGGAACATTGCCCGCACCGCGGAGGAAATCCGCTCATGTCTGGGAGCCTGCCTGCCCGGCCCCGCGGATGGGCTGGTCGGGTACTGGCCCATGAATGAGGGCAACGGCGCGGAGATCCTGGATCATTCGGGACAGGCCAATCATGGAGCCGTGAGCGCCGCCGCGTGGGTGCAAGGCACATCATTCGAGGTGCCAGCAGGAGCGGATCACGACGGCGTGCCGTCGGTGGGAATCCACGTCATCGAGGCATGGCCGAATCCCGTGGCCGGTTCGAGCAGGATCGCGTTCGATTCTCCGTATGCGGCGACCGTCCGCCTCACGATTTCCGATCTTTCGGGCCGGCACGTCCGATCTTTGTCGCCGGGCGGACCGGCCGCTGGGCGATGCATCGCCACTTGGGACGGATGCGACGACCGAGGGGTGCGAGTGCCGGCGGGCACCTACCTGATCAGTGTTGACGCCGGTCCGCACCGCGCGACGCGCCGCTGCATCGTCCTCCGGTGAGTCTCATGTGTCGGGGAGTGGGCGTGTGATGCGAGCTCCGTCCATTGCGCCCCCGGCAAACGTCACAGCGGGGCATCTCACGTCCCGCTCCGTCTCGCCGGTCCCCGAGCTTCACATCTGGCTTCTCGGCCCGCCTCAGGTCCACGGGGGAGGGTCCGCGGTGCGGCTCTGTCGTCGCCGCACCACCGCCCTGCTGGCATACCTGGCCGTACAGCCAGGGCCCCACCATCGTGAGTCTCTGCTGGCGCTCTTGTGGCCTGAGTGCGGGCCGGGTCACGCGCATGCATATCTTCGCAATGCGTTGTGGGAACTGGGGAGAAGTCCCGTAGGGAGGTGGCTCGATACCGGAAGCGACACCGTTGAGCTGCGCACTGGAGAGGCAATCAGCGTCGACGTCGTCACCTTCCGCGCTCTGTTGGCACGCTGGGATAGAGGGGACGACGAGGAACTCGCCGCGTCTGGCGTACAGGCTCTCACGTCAGCCGTTGACCTCTATCGCGGTCACTTCCTGGCCGGGTTCACGTTGCCGGACAGCCTTCCGTTCGACGAATGGCAGGAATCCCAGGCTGAGGCGCTACGACAGCAACTTGGTGCGGCACTGGAACGGCTGGTCCGCCATCATCTCGCCCGCGGGGAGGTTGCCGTTGCCGCGGGTCTCGGAAGTCGCTGGGTCGCGCTCGATCCGTTGGATGAACCAGTCTACTCGAGGCTCATGGCGCTCTACTCGGCGGCAGGGCATCCCGACAAGGCGTTGCGGCAGTTCGAGTTGTGTGAACGCACACTGCGGGATGAGCTGCAGGCGCAGCCCGGTCGCGACACCCGAGCCCTGTTCGAGCACATCAGAGGTTCAGTCGCACGCCATTGCGTCGTGAGCTCGAGGCCTGCGCCTGCTCCGCACAATCTTCCGGTTCCGCCCACCCCCTTCGTCGGGCGTGAGCGGGAACTTGACGAGATGGCCCGCCTGCTCGGAAATGCCGAATGCCGCGTGCTGACTCTCGTCGGGTACGGCGGCAGCGGCAAGACGCGGCTTGCCATTGAAGCGGCGGCACGATGGCACAGATCCACGGGGAGTCACGTCGTGTTCGTGCCACTTGCCGAGGCCCGGTCGCCATTGGATGCGGTCGTGGCCATCATCGACGCACTCTCTCTCCGCCTCCTGGTCCGCGGTATGGACCGAAGTGAGTGCCGGGCTGACGATCTGCAGGGCCTTCTCGACCGCCTCGTCCTCTGGCTCCAAGGAACGAACGGGCTGCTCCTGCTTGACAACGCAGAGCATCTGGACGGACTGGATGCGATCATCCATGCCCTGATCGACGGGAACGTCGGCATGCGGCTCCTGATCACGAGCCGACGACGCCTAGGGTTTCGGGCGGAGTGGATTCTGCCGGTCGAGGGTCTCACCTATCCGGAGGCGGAGTGTCCTGCCGGGGAGTGGGTGGCATACCCCGCGATCCGCCTGTTCATCGACACGGCGCGGCGGATCAGCAACCGGTTCGCACCCTGCGGAGATGAACTCCGCGCCATCCGGAGAGTGTGCACGCTCCTGGAAGGGGCTCCGCTCGCGATCGAGCTTGCCGCGGCGTGGATCGGCACTCTCTCCTGCGTCGAGATATCGGCTGAACTCGAGGGTGGGATGGACTTCCTTGCCGCCACTGGTTCTGACGTTCCCGCGCGTCAGCGGAGTCTGCGCGCAGCATTCGAGTATTCGTGGGGGCTTCTGCCGCGGGAGGCGCAGGCGTGTTTTGTTCGCCTCTCGGTGTTTCGCGGGAGTTTCACCCGCCGGGCGGCCTGCGAGATCGCGGGTGCTTCCACGGCGCCCCTCGCCATGCTGAACGACCGCTCACTCATTCGTCAGGTCTCGCCGGGCCGCTACGATGTCCATCAGGTCCTTCGGCAGTTCGCCGAGGAGCTGCTGGAAGAGAACCCCGGCGAGAACACGGCCGCCCTCGACCGGCACGCTCGGTACTACCTGCGGGAGGTCGCCCGTCTGGCGCCGCAACTGGAAGCCCGGGGGCAGCGCGCGGGCGTCGCCGCGCTCGAGGCGGACGCAGCGAACATCGCGGCTGCGTGGATCAGAGGTGCGGGCAACGGGTGGGCCACGGAGATCGGTGACGCGGCGTTCGGGTGTTTCCAATACTACGACATGACATCCCGCGTCATGGAAGGCGTCGACCTATTCCGTCAGGCCGCAGTGTCGCTTCCCCAGTCCGTCGGTGGGCATGGCGGCACGCTCTGCGCGTTTCTCGAAACGTGCTCGGGATGGTTCCTGCGCGCTTCGAGTCCCACGCAAGGGCGAACGGAGATGGAACGCAGCGTACGCAGACTCCGGCGCGGCCCACCTTCCCGATTCCTTGGGCTCTCCCTTGCGCTTCTTGGTCTGGAGTGTGTGTCGCAGTGGCCATCGAGGGCAGAACGCTTGCTTGCGGAGAGCGCCAGGATTTTCGAAGCGATCGGGGATCGCTGGGGCATAGCCGTGGCCTTCGAAGGGCTCTCCTATTCGGTCGTTCGCAGGAACCCCGCCGCGGCAGCCGGGTTTGCCTCCCGCAGCCTGGCCATTCGAAGCGAACTAGGCGACACCTGGGGGATCTCAATGGCACTCATGGCCTTGGGGACAGCATCGCGCTTCCGGGGCGACCCGGCCGTGGCGAGGGAGCACTACAACCGTAGTCTCGATGCACGGACGGAGTTCGGCGTGGACCGGATCGGCATCGCACAGTGCATCTGGAACATCGCCGCGACGGCGCTGTTCGAGGGCAATCACGAAGAAGCCATGCAGCGATTCCGTGACGCCGCTGCTTTGTCGAGAGAGGTGGGCGACCTGGGACTCGCGGCACGTTGTCTCATCAGCACCGCTCGCGCGGCCCGTGCGGCGGGAAGACCAGAGGATGCCCGTCGAAGCCTCGATGATGGCCTGGCGCTTTCCGTCGCGATTGGCGCTCGCGAGGAACAGGCCGGGATCCTGGCGGAGATGGCCGGTTTGGCGCTTGACAACGCCGATGCCGCCGCTGCGCAACAGGCCGCCGAGCATGCGCTCGCACTGGACCGGACGAATCCCTGTGCCGTCTTCGCTTTGGCCCGAATAGAGCTAGCGGTCGGAACCCGCTCGCGGGCGCTCCGTACGCTGCAGTCGGCACTCCGCTACGCCCGCGAGCGCCAGGTGGATTCGGTCATTGTCGACATCGCGTTGACCATGGCGGAGGTGTGCATCCGCGATCATCAGTCCCTTGATGCCATCACGCTGGCCAGATCCGTGCTCAGTCATCATTACTGTTACCAGGACCGGAGGGCTCGCGCCGAGTCGGTTCTCCGTGAACTCAACATACGGGATGGCCAATTCCGGCCACGGGGGGCCGGGGATCCGGCACCCCCCATTGCGGATGTGGTTGCCGACGTCCTGGCGCGGTCCAGGCGATCCTCTCCCCGGGCGGCTGGGGCTGACTTCCCACGCCCGCGGCCCGCTGCAGTGGGTGACGCTGGTCATCGATCGTACTACCGGAGCCGGACGCAGGCGCGCGACGTGCTGAAGCTTCCCGCGGCCATGTGCGCGAAGTAGAGCCCCGGGGCAACCCTTTCTCCCTGCGCGTTCGCGCCATCCCACACCACCGCGTGGGTTCCACGACTCTGCCGCCCGGAGATGAGGGTCTTCACGAGGTGACCCTCGAGGTCGTAGATCCTGATCTGGACTTCACGGGCATCGGGTACGGCGTACCGGAAGGTCGCGCGCCCGGGCGTTGGATTTGGGAAGGCCGGCGATAGCGAGAACGCCGCTGCCCGGGATGAGCCATCCCACTGTGGGTCTCCGCTCACGGACGGGATGAACGAGGTTCCCGCGACCCAATCCCCGGCAATGAGGATGCCGTTGTTCCCCAGGGTCGTCCAATCACCGATGGCAAGGCCGTTTCCCTCGTTCATCTTCCAATAGCCCGCGAGACCGGGTTCGTTGCCTTCCAGATAGTGGCCCATGGCGGCGGAGATATCGGAGCCCGGGCGCGCGGTCGTCCACAGCCTCACTTCGTCGATGACGCCGTCAAACGTGTAGTTCTGCGCGCTGCCGTTGCCGATGTAGAGCGCCTCATTGGCGTTGTCGCGGATGGAGCCGGAGGGCTGACTGGAGAGACTCACGGGCTGCTCGACGCCGTTGATGTACATGCACACGGCACCCGACTCTGACGCATAGGTCGCCGCCACGTGGTGCCAGTCGCCGAGCACGATGGACGATTCCGGCGTGCAGCAGACCCTTGGCGGACCGCTGGTGTTTCGCAGGAGTAGCACCAGGCTGTGCGGGGCGTACGCATTGCCCGTGCCATTGAGGTAGAGCGCGATGTTGGTCTTGTCGACGATGCGCCCCGCGCCGGAGTTCTGCACCTCGCCCCAGCCTTCCGGGCATATCCACGCCTCGATGGTTGCCGCGTCGGACAGAGTGAGGGAAGGTGACGCGGCACAGCGGACGCCACCATCGGAGCCGCTGAAACACAACGCGCTCTCACCATCGAAGACGTTGATGAAGGCTTCCTTCGCCAGGCTTTGGGAGACCTGGCCATTCTCCACCGTCAGGGAGACTGTGTATGAACCGGGGGCAGAGTAGGTCCATGCCGGGTTCTGATCCCGGGAGTCGATAGTTCCGTCGTTGTCGAAGTCCCAGGCCCATGCCGCTGCAGGAGGGATACACTCTGAGAGATCGGTGAAGGCGACGGTAAGTGGTGCGTGGCCCGTGGAGGGTTCGGCCGCGAGGTCTGGGACGATGTAGGGGGGATGGATGATGATATTTCGGAAGACGCTGGTGAAGCTCCACTCGGTGATGGCGAGGTCGAGATCGAGGGAGTAGACGTAGTCGACCGCGACGCTGTCGCCGGACACGAGAGGCACGCCCAGCGATATCCACCCAGACTGCGGATCGTAGCAGAAATCGGTGGTCGGGAGTTCCACGCCATTCAGTTCCACCGAGAGGAGGTCATGGATTGGCGAGTGCGAGACGTAGAAGAGACTTCTTCC
>JALOPK010000219.1 GCA_025453925.1 Candidatus Eiseniibacteriota bacterium
CAAAACCGCTGCCAGACGATTCTACCAAACTGGAGCGTTAGAAAGGCCATCCCTACAGGGATGATCCAGAAGACGGTCCATTTGGGAATCGTCACGGCCCTCACGTCCGTGACCCCGCGGGTGATGCACTCCCACACGTAGCTCGCCGAATAAAAGGTGAGCACGGCGCAGGCCAGGCCGGCCAAGGCATTCATCACGAGGTCAAGGCGCGTTTTCGTGCCCTGGCTGAGGCTCCCGTAGACGATGTCGGCGGACACGTGACCCTTCTCCCGGAGGAGCCACGTGGCGCCCAGGAAGACCATCCAGAGAAGGGCATATTCCGTGGCCTGGGCCACCCATATGGAGGGACTCCGGAAGAAGAAGCGCATGGTGATGCCGTAACAGACCGAAACCGTGGTGAGGACGAGAATCACCCCGGCGATGACGACCATTGTGTTGATCACGGTATCGAACCGTCTCCAAAAAGCGTTCATGCGCCCTCCTGCATGCCGCTCACCGCATGAGCGTTGTTCTCCCGGGCCCTTCGCTGAAGGGAAGCCCAGGCTTTGCTGCCATGACCGGTTCACCGGTTCATTCCGCTGGAATCACATCTTCGACGCCGACGGGATCTTCTCGCCCGCGGTCGCCGATGGAACCGTCTACGTGGCGACGTGGAATCCGGAGAACGACTTGTGGGGGTTCGACGTGCGCACGGGGATCACCGTGCTGCGGGATACCACGACTGCCTACGGGTACCAGCCTGTGGTTGCGAACCACACGCTGTTCGTGTCATGCTCCCAAGGCATCCGTGCCTTCCGCAACAGCATCGGCGTCGATGATGACGCTGCTGCGCCGAGTGTCATCACACTCCAGGGCTATCCGAACCCGTGTCGCGACATCACGTGGATCTCCATCGCGCTTCGAGAACCGGCCGTGGTGGGTATCTCAATGTTCGATCTCGACGGCAGAGCGATCGGGCGGGGGACGCAGCACCCCCTTCTCCCCGGGGCACACAGGCTGCCGCTCAAGATGGATTGCGTGGCGGCCGGTTCTTACGTCTACCGTGTGACGACGCCGCTTGAGACGGCGAGTGGGCGCATCGTCGTCCTGAAATAGCAGGCCGGCCCGGAGGCTACGCCGCACGCGCCGTCTTTTCTCCCTGCGGCGAGGTAGCGCATACCTGACGCGGTCACCGCCACTTCGACGAATCCCGCGTCCTCCAGCATTCCGCCGATCTCCCCCACGCCCAGGGGTCCACGGGCGTCATGGTGGTGCATGAGCTTCATCAGCCGGCCGACGATGCCGTCATGGAAGTCATGGATGACGACCCGTCCCCCGGGGCGCAGGACGCGGGCCATCTCCTGCACTGCCGCCTCAGGGTTCGGCAGCTCATGCAGCAGATTCCCGCTCATGATCAGGTCCACCGATGAATCCGGAAGCCCCGTCCGCGTCGCATCCCCCACCACCATCTCGATCCTGCCTGTCAGGCGCTTCTTCCTCGCGCTTCGAATCAGGCTGCCCAGCATCTCCGGGGAGAGATCCAGCGCGATCACCTTGCCCGTCTCGAGCATCGGGGCAACGGCGAGCGTGAAGTAGCCAGTCCCCGCGCCAAGATCGAGGACCGTGTCATCCTTGTTGACCTTGCTCTTGATCGTCTCGAGCGTCCCGCGTTCCGCCCTGATCCGGGCTTGGCTATTGAACCACCAGGCTGCGGACTTGGCGCGGAGGCCGCGCCACTGAGGCTGTTGTCTCTCCATCTCGAACTCCCTATCGTTTGTCCGTGGGGCCTCTGGATGCGAGAGCACCCAGGCCTTTCAGGGTTGATAGTACTGCCCACTGTAGCCACGCCGCTCTGCGGCGTGCGGCCCGGCGCAGAGCGCCGGGACTACAGCCCGGGGCATTCCATGGTCGCATTGAAGGCTTACTCCCAAACAGGTTCCGGCCCGGGCGTTGCCCTGCTCAACTCCCGCGGACGACACGGAGGTCGTCCCTCCATCTCTGCCATGCGGGCTGTTCCGTCTGTCTTCTGGAGGGTCGGGCTCCGTCACGACCGCTGATGGGCCGGGTTCCGCAAGAGCCGCTTCTGACATGTCGTTACAGGGTAGGCCGTCGTGTCAGGATCATGCCCGTCCTGCGGTAGCTCACACGGGCGGATGATTCGGGCGATGGCGAAGTGAGTGCCGGCAGGTGCCGCTGGGCCATCTAGTGTCTCGCGCTGCCGCTCAAAGGATTCCCTCCGATTGAATGACGTGTTACGCACCTGACCTCTGACCGGCGCGAGCCGGGCGGGGCCGGTGCCCTCAGCTTATGGTCGGGGCGACGGCCCCTCCTATTGCGTGGCGGTGACAGGGGGCCAGCCACCCCCTCGCGCCAGACTCGCGAGGCCCGACGAGATCGTCGTTGCTTGACGCCTTCCGCGGCGCGGCTGCGTTGGACGCGCCGCGTCATTCCGGCACAGGCGGTCTCTCCCCTGTTGCCGCCATGTCGAGGACGCCTGCCCGGGGGAACGATCACCATCGAGCACCGCCGTGCGCGATCACCGCCAAAGGCATGGAGGCGATTCAATGACAACGAAACTCACCATCGGATGTGTGGCAGCGTTGACCGGCGTCTTGCTGATCCGTTGTGGCGACAGCACGTCACCCGACGACGACAACGGAACCGCCGCTGATGTTGCCGGTGGTTGGCAGGGGACCTGGCACAGCTCAGCCACATTCGAAGGCGGCCCCTTCGTGTTGGAGGCCGAGCAGACCCGCTCGACAATTGGTGGATCGATCACCGTCCCCCACATCGGCATCACCGAGGCGCCCGTCGCGGGGAGCGTCACCGTGCGTGCCATCACATTCGGCGACATTGGCCAACGCATCGAGTTCACCTGGACCTTGATGCGGGAGACACGTCCGCATCGGGTACCTACCAGTATCCGGCCATGGGCGACAACGGCACCTGGTCTGCGACCAAAGGAGGCTCGGCAGAGGCGCTGGTCGATTCCTTTGTGCTCCCGGAGAATCAGCTCAAGGATCTCACGTGGGATGAAAGCAAGGTGTGGGTGCTGATGGGAGACCATGTGTGGTCGCTGAATCCCGCCACCCGTCAATGGGCTTCGCACCCAACGCCCGGCTACTATTCGGATGGTATCACATTCGACGGCTCCCACCTACCGGTGGGCGACGGCCCGTGGGGCACCCACAAGATCTACCGCCTTTCTCCCGGCACCATGACAATCCTCCCGACCCCCGGCTCATGTCAGATCACGGGCCTCGCGTTTGATGGCAGCCACTTCCGGTGCGCCGATGGCAACTACGCCCGGCACCAGCTCTTTGAGGTTACTCCAAGCGGCGCTGTGGTGGATTCGGCGGACTGTGAAGGATCGATCCTTGGCGGGTTCACCTTCGACGGCGCCACGCTCTGGTACGCAGCATGGGATGCGGGGCACACGCGCATCTACCAGTGCGACACAGCGGGACAGACGATGACCTCGTTTCCGACGCCCGGCAGCTCCTCGGGAATGGGTTCCGGGCTTGCGTTCGGCAACGGGCATTTGTGGTACTCGGATGGCGTGACCGACGTCATATACGAGATGGACACGTCGTGACAAGTCGTGTCGTCCTTCGCCCCGCCTGGCCGGAACCTGGCTGACCTCACGCTCGACGGAACGCACTTTTGGGTGGCCAGAGGCGATGCAGGACCGGATCCCGATCGGCTGTATGAGCTCGACACGGTCGAGATGGTGGTCTCCGAGTTCGAATGTCCCGGCACCAGCCCCGGCGGGCTCACGTATGACGGCCAGCATCTGTGGGTGGTCGACATGGTCACGGGACGCGTCTACCGCATTCCCAAGGCGGGGGACTACTTCCTGCCCTATCCCGATTTCGAGTTCGGGCACCTCGCTGGCAAAGGTTCCGAGCTCCGGGGCACCGATGACGCCAGCCGGATGATCCGCGGGTTCAACTCCGCCGGTGTGACGGGCGCGTCATACGCGTACCCGTGTGATGACCTGGGCGGAATCGCCCACGACGGGATGAGTCTGTGGGTCGCGGAGGGGGAGTGGTTTGCGCTCGCGGCACGCCACATGCTCGACGCATCAGGGGCTATCACGCGACTTGCCGTCCTCTCGTGGAGGTGCCTGAGCCCCGCGGCATCGCCCGGGCAGAGTCCGACTTCTGGATGATCGGACGACTCCGGTCCTCCATGGACCACAAGCTGTACCGCCTTCGCATACAGCCCGTAGGACAGCCCCGACACGCCGGGTTGAGTGACTGGAAGGATGTCGCTGACCGGTAGGCATTTAGGCCACGTCATACATCGGACTTGTCCTATATGACTCCATTTCCGTCGAGGTGGAGCGAGAGCCGGCGTCGGATGGAGACGCGGCGGTGAATGGGCTCCAAGAGCTTGCGGATCGGTTCCTGTTCCACCAACCTCCCACCGGATCAGCAAGGAAATCGTCGAAGCCACACCGGAGGTCCTCATGCGTCATGCCGGTTTCCCGCGAACGACACTATTCGTGGTTCTCATCTTCATGAGTGGCGGCCAATCCTCCGCTACCCTGGGTCCGTGGCAGACTCTGGGCGGTATCAGCACTGGCAGCACATGCCTGACGTTCGACGAGGCGACCAACACGCTGCTTGTGGGCTCCGTCACCGGGTTCCTCTACTACGACATCGATGACAGCGTGTGGACGAACCGCGAGGAACCGGGATGGATCGGCCGGGAAGTCTGGTCGATCCTCGCCCATCCCGCAGTCCAAGGTCGTCTCCTCACCGGCCGGGAAAACGCCTTCTTCAAAGGCTACCTTGAGCTCAGCCCGGATTGGGGTCTTACGCATCAAGTCGTCTGGAACTCGCAGGGTGGCGGGTTCAAGGATCTGCAGTCCGATCCATTCCAGCCTGACACCATGTTTGCCTGCGGGTGGCAGGACATCACGCCGGGCGACCTCCTCAGATCCCTCGATGGCGGACTCACGTGGCAATCGCTGCCCAACCATGTCCACTACACCATGACCGAGATCGCCGTGGATCCGCAGGTGCCGGGGCGCCTCTACGTGGGAGGCGACGAACAGGTGACGCGGTCGAATGACGGGGGAGCGACGTGGACACAGATTGCCAGCGGCCTTCCTCCCGCGTTGGGCGTATACTGCGTCGCCGTGAGCCCTCATGATTCCCTCGTCCTTCTCTGCTCCAACGACAACGGCATCTACCGCAGCAGCGCCGAGGCAGTCAGTTGGACATTGGTTGACGACCATGACTGCCAGCACCTCGCGTTCAATCCCGGCGTGCCTGGCATGGCCGCCGCCGTCACGTTTTCACCCTACAGGCTTCTGGTGTCGTGGGATTGGGGCATGACCTGGATCGACCGCACTGACGCGCCCAGTGCACTGCCCGCGGTCGACCTGGTCTTTCACCCAGCCGGCGACCGCCTGTATGTGACAACCCACGACAACGGGGTGTTCGTGCGCACGGTGACGCCGCCCATCACAGTGCAGGTCGAGGTTGTCGGCGCGCAGGTTGAACTGAGTTGGACGAGCGACTTCGGCTTCAGCCTCTATCGCGTCTACCGATCCTCCTCGGCTTTCGACGGCTTCTCGTTGATCGCCACCACGTCGGGAATGACCTTTGCGGAACCCGTGACGGCGGATCGCCCTTACTACCGCGTGACGGGAGAGTCGCTCCCCTCGAACAGCGAGGAGGCGTTGGCCGTCGATCCGTGGTTGTCAGTTCTCAATCGAGTATGCTCACCATCCAATTCGGGGTCGCTATCGCTTTCGATTCCGATGTCGACTTCGACCGTGGGCAGCCGACGGCCGACTGTGGTGGGGGCGTTGTGGGGCAAGGGGAAGAGGGGGCAAGCAGGAAGTACTTGCGCAAGGGGA
>JALOPK010000220.1 GCA_025453925.1 Candidatus Eiseniibacteriota bacterium
GAGGCCAGGGCAAATTCCGGGGAGCTGCAGGTTGGATGTTCAGCGCTGATCGCTTGATGTTCGACGCCGGGCCTCCGCGGTTCTTCCTCTCGTCGCGACCCTCGTTTCGTCGGGCATATAGGACATGTCCAATATAGGACGCGTCCTATATCAATCGCGGCCCGCTCACCCTCGCCAAACCTTTCTCGCCCTCCGGCATTGCCTTTGAACCTGCGGGACAGCCGTTTGAGGTTGGAGGCTCGGTACGGAAGGTTGGACGTTTGCAGGATGCCCTCAGCTCCATACCCCGGGGATGGTCCGGCCACACGAGGGGCAGGCGCCGCCCTTGAGGGTGTTGGACAGAATCGTAAAGCCCATCCGGCGTATCAGCGTAGCTCCACATCCCGGGCAGGACGTGTCCTCGTACCCCAGACCGGGAACATTGCCCAAATAGACGAAGTGGAGTCCGGTTTCCTTGGCAACCCGGTAACACCGTTCCAGCGTGGATACCGGTGTGCGCGGCAGATTGGTGATCCTATAGGTGGGATGGAACTGGGAGAAATGCACGGGCACCTCGGGGCCCAGCTCGCGCACCACCCATTGGCTGAGCGCCCGGATCTCTCCCTCCGCATCATTCTGACCGGGCAGAATCAGGTCCACGATCTCCAGCCATGTGCCCTGCTCCTTGATCCACCGCAATGCATCCAGCACGGGCTGCAGAGTCCCCGCGCACAGCTCCCGGTAGAACGTGTCGGTGAATGCTTTCAGATCAACCTTGACGGCGTCGAGCCGGGGGAGCAGTTCCATCAACGGCTCCTTGAGGATGTAGCCGTTGGAGATCATGACCGACCGCAGGCCCCTCGTCCGCCCTTCGATGGCGGAATCCAGCATGTACTCGTAGAAGATGACCGGCTCGGAATACGTGTAGGCAATGCTGGCACATGATCGGTCTTTCGCAGTCGCAGCAACGGCGGCGGGAAGGAGATCCGCGCTCTTCACCTGCTCCGGACGGAACTGAGAGATATCCCAGTTCTGGCAGAACTTGCACTCCATGTTGCAGCCGGTGGTGGCGATGGAAAAAGCGGTGGTTGCGGGCAGGAAGTGAAAGAGCGGCTTCTTCTCGATAGGATCGACATGCGCCGCCACGGCTCGCCCGTACACCAGCGTGGAATAGACGCCTTCGACGTTTTCACGAACGCCGCAGTACCCGCGTTCTCGGTCCGCAACCTCGCAGGCACGGGGGCACAGCGTGCAGGCGATCCGCTTGTCCTCCAGAGGCTTCCAGTACTTCGCCCGCCGGGTGAACTGGGCGTCAGTGTCATCTCCCGTGCCCAAGAGCGGAACCGCTCCAAAGCCCGCCAGACTCGAGAGGAAGCACCGTCTGTTCAAAGCGTCACCTCGCGCACCTCAATGGCGTCGCGCCGGTGCTCGCCCACACCCATGCGCCCCGCAGTCTCGATCCAGGAGGGCCGCCTATTGGCCTCGGCCAGCGAGGGAAGCCCTCGGGCTGCGCGCCGGGCCTCGATCATCTCATGGCCGATGCGATCAGCGGCAACAGGATCGCGGGACACCAGGACCCCATCGAAGTTCCACGCCCAGGCCGGCTTGTACGACGGGCCGCCGTGACACTGGGCGACTGCTCCATCCAACACCGTCAGGCAGAGTCGTTCGCGCACCGGAGCCAGCATCGCAACCTCTGCGACGTAGGGATCACAGTTGTTGCCGTGATACTTGTTGGGATTGTGGATGACGCCATACAGGTTCTTCAGTGAACACGAGATGCCGGAGAGGTCGTGGTCCTTGATGACTCCGACACTCACCAGCGCGTCGGTGTGAAGCAGCGCACTGGACACGAGGCTGCCGACCGCGCCCTGTTCGAACAGCTCCCGGCTGTACCCCACCGCATCGGTCGCGGTGGTTGCGAACCCCGCCCCTCCTGTGCCGAACCCCGCCCGTGTCAGCTCCCTTCTGCTCCTTTCCCATGCCGTGACCTCGCGCGCCCCGGAGTCACGCAGGAGTGAGGCCAGAGCCTCCGCGAGTTCCTGGCAGGGCGAGAGCGGCCGTCCCGCCAGGCAGTTGAGCTTGAGGCCGACGGTCCGGCGTCCCGCCAGAGCGTGGGCCGATGAATCCGGACCAAGCGCCGAGAGCGCGGCAGAGAGCGCGGCTTGATACGCGTCAGCCTTTGCCTTCCCGGTCAGCTCTGAGAGGCCGGGTCGACGAACGATGACAACCCGGCTGGGTGGACCGTCCGAGGCGGTCGGTGGCCGCTTCTCGGCCTCTCCCCGGCACGGCGCATTGAACAGCCCGACCGCAGTCGCCGCGGACAGTGAACGAACGAAGGAGCGACGGTTCATGAGGGAATCCCGGGCCTGAAGACCATCTGCGCGCCCTCACCCTCGCCCTCTCCCGCGAGGAGAGGGGATGTGTGTACGGCCCAGGATCGGCACGGGCAGAAAAGCCCCTTCTCCCCTCGGGAGAAGGTTGGGTTGAGGGGGCCAGCAGTGACGCTACTCATGGGAACGAGCCGCAACCCGGATGGTTTCCAACACGCTATCGGCTCTCAGGAGAACATCATTGTCCCAGAATCGCAGGATGCGAAAGCCTTGCGCCGTCATCCATTCGTCACGCGTTTCGTCAGCTCGACTGCCCGTATGCTGGCTTCCATCGACTTCCACAACCAAGCGCGCCTCTTGGCAGAAGAAGTCTGCAGTGTAGGGTCCAATGGGACACTGTCTCCGGAACTTCAACCCGGCGGCGAGTTGTCTTCCCCGCAAACGACGCCAGAGCGCCCGCTCGGCGTCAGTGCTCCGCCGCCGTAATGAACGAGCCCGTCCGGTTCGGCTTCTGCGTGTGCTGATCGGGGTGCTCACCGTGCGCCCTCACCCTCGCCCTCTCCCGCGAGGAGAGGGGATGCCACGCGCCAATTGCCGCCCAGTCCTTCGCGCTCCGTCATCTGCGTCAACCTGCGCTGTTGCCTGCCGGATTCTGGACGTTCGACGGTCGATGTTCGACGTTCCCCACCTTCATCTTCCCTCTTTCGACGTTTGATGTTGGACGGTCTCGAGCCTGGCGTGATCTACTTCTTCTCCTCCTCGCTGAGCAGTTCGTCCCCAAACACGATGGACTCGAACTTCTCCAGTGTCGCCCGCTTCCACGCGTGGCGATCGAGGCCGGCCTTGCCACCCAGATGTTCCAGGTAGGCCGTGAGATCCCATCCCTGTTCCACCGGGACTTCGGGGAGGAACACCCCGCGCCGTCCCTGGGCTGAGAGCACCAATCCGTGGCGTCCGACGATGATCTCGCTGACATCCTTCACGGGCTCCAGCGGCGTCAGCACGCTGATCTTGAACGACAGCCCGGAATACTCCGCCTTCTCCACCGGATTGAACCGGGGATCCCGGAACGCCGCCGAGAACGCATTGTCCGCCACGGCCTCGGCCAGAGGCTTGAGTCCCTCGATATACCCGATGCACCCCCGCAGATCCCCGTCGGCAAACAGCGTGACGAACACTCCGGCCGAACGCGACACCGCGGGGCTCATCCGGCCCTTCCACTCCTCGAGATCGGGCCCCGGCAGCCCGCTCACTCGCCTCGTCACCACCTCCCGGGCGAGCAGGACCAATTCCCTCCGATCGCTCTCGGGAAGGGAGAACCCTCGCTCCGGCATGACGGAAACCTCCTCGGAATCGGTAGAGAAACTGATTGCCAGGTAGCTGACCGAACTCTCGGTGGTCGGCATGGCATCGAGGGAGGTGCTGGCGTGGATGAGCTCACCCCGGCTGCCCTCCGGGAGCATCTCCAGCGCCACTGCGATCGGCCCTCTTCCGCATATGGTGTCCTTGGTGCGCGCAACGTACGAATCGAAGCCGTCGGCATCACGGCCGCAAATCAGGTCGGCGGCCTCATGGTTCATGGCCGAAAGTCGCTGCCGAAGGTCGGCCACCGAACCGGCGGTGAACGGGACGTAGTCAAAGCGCTCACCATAGTGGGTGAAGTCGCTGCTGACGACCACGAGGGTTTGATCATCCAGGTGGCGGGCCAGGAGCCGCGCCAACGCCCTGCGGTTCTCCGGCGACACGTCGCCGATCAAGACCGGCACCAAAGTGAACTCATCCAGGATTACCTGCAGGAACGGCAGGTGGATTTCGATGGCATGCTCGCTCGCCTCTGCCGCGCGGTTCTCTTTCACCAGCGGATCCTTGAGCAGCGACTCGCACGCGGCGCGATCAACCGGCACGGTGCCCAGCGGCGTCTGATAGGCATCGAACGGGCCGACTGCCGCCCCTCGAACCCAGGCGCGGTGGCTCGGGGAGAGCACCATCACTCGGCGGAATCGCTCCTTTGGAACTCTGGCGTAGCCGAACGCGGCCGTACGGGCAGAGTACTGATACCCCGCGTGGGGGACGATGAGCGTGGTAAGGGCGGGGTCCGGCTGCTGCGCGGCCTCGCGGAGATATGATTCGACCGTGGCGCGCAGTTCGTCCGCTCGACCCGGATACCATGACCCGGCGAGCACCGACGTGCGCACCTCCCCCGATCCACTGTGACAGCTGAGGAAGAGCAGCATGATCGCAACCCTCATGGTGTGATCCCTGACGGCGTGATGAGACTCGGTAAGAACTCCTCTGGAGCATTGTACCCCAATAGATTGAGTATCGTTGCGGCGACATTGCCCAGACCCGGGTCAGGCGCCGACCGGAGCGCGTAGCCCGGACGGGAACGCGTATCCGCGATCAGGAAGGGCACGGGGTTGAGGCTGTGACTCGTAAGCGGCAGCGGAGTTCCCGACGAATCCCGCAGCACCAACCCGTTCTTGGCCCGCTGGTACATCTGATCTGCGTTGCCGTGGTCGGCGGTGACCACCATGACGCCGCGAGCTTTGCGAATCTCGTCCCATACTCGCCCGATGCAGAGATCGACCGCCTCAACGGCAATGATGGTAGCGTCCATCACCCCGGTATGCCCCACCATGTCGCCGTTGGCGAAGTTCACCCGGATGAAGGGAAAGAGGCTCGAGCGAATGCCTTCGATCACCTCGTCGGCCACCTCGGCGGCCTTCATCCAGGGTCGCTGCTCGAAAGGCACCCGATCGGATGGCACTTCTGTATAGCGTTCGATCTCATCATCGAACTTGCCGCTACGGTTCCCGTTCCAGAAGTACGTGACATGCCCGAATTTCTGCGTCTCCGCCACCGCGAGCTGCGGCACGCATGCCGCAACCAGATACTCGCTCACGGTGCGCGCGATGGCGGGAGGTTCGACGAGATAGCGTGACGGGATGTGCAGGTCGCCGTCATACTGCATCATGCCTGCATAGAGGACCTCCGGCCGCGCCATGCGGTCGAAGTAGGCGAACTCGTCATCCTCGAATGCGCGGCTGATCTCGATGGCGCGGTCGCCGCGGAAGTTGAAGAAGAGGACCACGTCGCCGTCCCGCATGACCCCCACCGGGGCGCCCTCATCGGCGATGACAAACTCGGGTAGGAACTGGTCGCTGAGGCCAAGTTCCGTCCGGTACGTGCGGATTGCCGTCTCCGCATCGGGAAACTGGCGCCCATTCCCGTGCACGTGGGCCTCCCATCCCCGCTGCACGATCCGCCAGTCAGCCTGGTAGCGATCCATGGTGGTCACCATGCGGCCGCCGCCGCTGGCGATCCGGTAGTCAAGGCCGGCGCCGCGATACCCGGCGAGCTTCTCCTCCAGAGGCCTGACATACTCCAGGGCACTGGTCTCCGGCACATCCCGCCCATCCAGCAGGACGTGAACCCGGGCACGCGGCGCCCCGTCCGACCGCGCTCGGTCCAGCAGCATGAACAGATGGCGGATGTGACTGTGTACGTTGCCGTCGGACAGCAATCCGATGAGA
>JALOPK010000499.1 GCA_025453925.1 Candidatus Eiseniibacteriota bacterium
CCCCTTCGGCCACACGGGGGAGGAGATCCTCGCGGGGCTGTCGAGAGGGCTTGGCGGGTTCGTGCATGAACTCCACAGTCTGCGGGTCCTCGACCGCCTGTGCAACGGCGGCAAGGGACTCAATCTGACCTACGCCGTACGGGACGGGGTGCTGTTCCACTGCGGTGAACGCTTCGAACAGAGCATCAGACCGCGAGAGGGCCTCCTCGCCCTGGAGGCGATCGACAAGGCCGCTTGGGCCCAGACCTATCCGGCCACGTGGGAGGGCTGTGCCGTGCGCATGGCCGACAGGGTGGCATATCTTGGCCGGGACGTCGAGGACGCCGTGGAGGCCGGAATCATCGAGGAGCGGGCCGTCCCCAAGGCGGTGCGTGCCAACCTCGGCGCCCGCAACGGAGAGATCATCGACACCTTCGTGGTCGATCTCATCTCGGCGTCGTCCCCGGAGCGGGGTATCGCTCTGTCGGATCAGAAGTACGACCTGATGCGGGAGCTGTTCCGCTTCAGCTTCGAGCACATCTACCGCAATGAAAGGCTGCTCGCCTATCACCGGCATTGCGAACGGATCCTCAAGGTCCTGTGTGAGTACCTGGTCGAGCTGGATGGAGATGAAAGCCGTCTGCACGCGCCGCAGCTTCGCGTCGAGGCGGTCTACGCCCACTTCAGGGGTCGCTACCGGGCCATGCACGATGCCGAGGGTGCCTCCCCGGTCCGACGGGTCATCGACTTCATGGCGGGGATGACGGATCTCTTCGCCCTGGATTCCATGGCCGAGATCAGCCTGCCCAAACCCCTCTTCTGATTCCGGTGAACTGGCGGCCCCCTCGCGGGGATCGGCAGCATGGCCCGTGCCACGGCGCCACGATCGTATGTCTCGCCTGCGTGGCGAGGGTCGTGATTACCACGCGATGACGACGCGCTCGTTCGGACCATCATCCATGATGATGGTTCTGCCGCTCACCTGCCCGGGGTAAGCCCGGGAGCTGCTGGTGCGCGCTCCGGAGACGGCGCATCGAGCATATGGTGCCCGATCACCAAAGTGCGGAGTCCCTCTGCCGCCAGCCGGTTGCCCTCAACCGTCCAGTGACCTTCCTGCGGGAAGAGCGGGTCGGCGCCGGTGTGGGAGGCTTCCCGGAATGCGGGCCCAAGATCGAGACTGGGCACCTGCAAGGAGTCCAGAAGGGCCGCCAAACGAATGCGGGGCAGCGCAAAATCGAGGTCGGCGGTGCGCAGCATCGGCTGAGCATCGGCTGCCGCCGGACGAGGCGGGTCACCTCGTCAGGGTAGAGCGCGAGCCGCCCGGGCACGATGAGAGCCCCGAACGCGGCGTCGTGTGCCTCGACCGAGTCCTTCATGGCCCCGACAACCTCGGCGAGGCGCTTCCACATGCGGTTCTGGATCTCGGTGGGAGTGGCGTGCCAGAGGTGGAAGAGCCCGCGCACCAGCGCCCGCTCGGCCCGAACAGACCCGGGTCTCCCCGCGGCCTGACGAAGGAACCCCGGGAGCAAGAGCGGCGGCTTCGGCACGGGCGCAGGAGGCCACGGGCAGGCTGCGGGCGGGATGCCCATGTTATCCAGAAGGTCGTTTTCCGGAAACAGGGCGACCACCACGGCCTTGGGTTCGTACGAGAAGCCCTCGTGACGCAGGAATGCCATCTGATTGACGGTTCCCCATCCGTTGCAGGCAGCCGCCGTGACCTCCACCGGCCGGCCTGCCGCCTGGGACAGCAGCCGCTCCCCCACCTCCTGGCAAGTGGATTCCAATGGCACCTGGAACGCGGCGATGAAAGAATCACCGAGCAGCAATACGCCCCCACCGTCGGACCACCGATCCCGATCCCGCAGGCCGCGCCCGTTGATCACCACGTATTGGCGCACCTCGCCCTTCACGTACCAGCCCTCGGCACCGGGGATGTTGCTCACCCCGTAGTGCGGATGGGCCGCGATGAAGCGGGCATCGGAGGAGAGGTGGAAGAAGCGGATGGCCGCCTCAACCGTCAGCCCGGCGAGGCAGAGGCCAAGAATCACGGCTCCGGCTCTGAACAGAATGGTACGTTGCGCATGCATGCCTCCTCATTTACCAGAGTCCGGCGGGAGGGGCAAGCATCGCACCGGTCTCTTGACTGCCGCGGGTGCCGCGGTGAGAATGCCCCGCGGCATGCACACACCGCTCTGACCGCGTTGGCGCGGGGAAGGGGGCACTATCATGGGAGGACAGATGCCGGAGACCATACACGTGACATGTGCGAGCTGCGGGACGGAGAACCGGGTTCCGCTGGTCCGGGTGGGCGGGAATGAACGGCCCGTGTGCGGGCGGTGCCGCGCGCCCCTGACCCTCCCCTCGGGCACGCCTCAAGACCTGACGGACGCGGGTTTCGACACCCTCGTGAGGAGTGCGTCCGTGCCCGTTCTCGTGGACTGCTGGGCCCCCTGGTGCGGGCCGTGCCGTGCCGTGGCTCCCGTGCTGGAACGGATCGCGGCAAGACGCGCCGGAAGGCTGATCGTCGCCAAGCTGAACGTGGATGAGAACCCTCGCACCGCGGCGCAATACGGCGTCAGCAGCATCCCCACATTGCTCCTGTTCCGGCAGGGCACGCTGGTGGATCGCGCCGTGGGTGCGCAGCCAGAATCGGCGCTCGCCGCCTGGCTCGACGGCCACGGCGTCCGGTAGCCACGCCGCCGGCCCGCGCTCCGGGGAGACGCCTTCGAACGCCCATGGCCAAGAGGCGAAACGCTCTTCCCACCGCGGTCGCCCGCTCACGACAAGGGGACGGATACGCCATATAGGACAGGTCCTATATGGAGTGCTCGACGCTCACACTGGATCCCCCTGCCCGGGGACGGCGCCGCGCACGCGATGGAACGCGTCCCTCCAACGACGGCAGCCGCGCGATGGCGGCCTGCGGGACGGATCCGGGAGATCCCGGATCGCGGGGATGGCAGTCTACGAACGCTTGCTCTTG
>JALOPK010000221.1 GCA_025453925.1 Candidatus Eiseniibacteriota bacterium
CCGGAGCAGCCAGAAGAACGGCATAGGGCACCATGCGCACCGCCTTGAGGCTCAGGATGCCGAACCCCGCCAGCACCACGGCGTCCCACCGGCGGCGACCTCGGCCGGGAATGAGGAGCAGGAGAGCCGATACGCCAAGGTAGATCCAGAACCCCGGCATCTGGTGCAGCGACACCCCCATCCATTCCGTGACCTGCATGCGGTCGGGTGCCTGCGCCTTCAGAATGCTCAGGAGCGGCAGGACGATGCGCCATCCGTAGGGATTCAGGAGCAGCCCGCCCATCGCCGCGGCCACGGTCTTGACCCGGTCGGTACGAAGCACACCTCCGGCGAGGGTGAAGCCAAGCACCAGAATGCCCAGCGTTCCCGAGTGGACATTCGCCCAGAGCGCGAACAGGACCGCGACCCCCGCCGCGCGCCATCTGCGCGGCTCGTCGATCCACCACACCAGCAACGGCGCCAGCAGGAGCGACCACAGGTGGGGCCGGACCAGCAAGTGAAACTCGGACAGGAGCAGCGCCGGCGCCGCTGCAATCACCAGCGCCCAGTACGCCCCTCGAACCCGGCCTCGGAACTGCGCGAGGAGCATCAAGGCGGTTCCCCACACGAATGCCACCCGAAGCAGGCTCAACGCCGCGAGCGAACCGGAGCGATATGCCCCCCAGAACGCCAGCTCGGCGAGCCACTCGTAGTCCGTCCACGGCGCGCCGCCCTCGGTGAACGTGAAGGGATCCTGCCGGGGAACGTCGTGGTGGTGCACGATCCACCGCCCTACCGCGAGATTCCTCCAGACATCGTAGTTGGAGGCGGGGCCCCAGCCGAGCACCCATGACATCGCGCCAAGGAGAAGCACGGCCCCAAGGAGAGAAGCCCGCCCCGCCGCGCGGGGGAAGCCCGCGCCCACTGTTGACTTCCCGGCGTCTGCGTCGTTAGATGTCATACTAGCTTCCACGCTTTTTCCTGCCGATTTCCCGAAGGAGATTTCAGTTGTCGATCACTCATGCCACCTCGGTGTCCGAGCGCCGGCTTGCCGTGCGCCTTCGTCCGCCTCGGGGGTCGCGGAATGCCACTCCGGACAATCTCAACAGGCGATCGCCTCGGCGCAATGGAGGGGCGGCTTCCGGGCTGCATGGTTTCCGCGGTCTCCGTCTTCCTGCGATCGCATCGCTGGCGGGATGCGCCGGGCTCATACTGCGATGCGGCCAGGCGGATCCTTCCATCGGCCCTCCGCTCGCCACCGGGAGCATCGTTGTCACCAGCGCCCCCGATTCCGCGGCCATCTATCTCGACCGCCTGCAGATGGGGCTCGTCACCCCGGATACCCTCGAAGAGATTCCGCCGGGGCTCCACTGGGTCACCGTGGAGAAGCCCGGATTCACGCCGATGCCCTGTTCGCTTCAGGTCCAGGTGAGCGCCGGGACGACGGCTTCCGCGCACTTCGAGCTCACGGCCGCGTCGCCCCGGCCCGTCCTGTTCGAGAGCTTCACCAATACCGGCTGCATGCCCTGTGCCGAGGCCAACCCGATGTTGTACGCGTTGGTCGACGGGCAGGGGATCGACCGGGTGGTCCTCCTGGAATTCCACCCCGGATTCCCCAGTCCGCTTGACCCCTTCTATCTTGCCCAACGGGTGCTCATGGACGGCCGTGTCGCCCTCAACGGCGTCGCGCAGGCCCCATGGCTCGTGGTGGAGGGTACGACCGGGCTGCAGCCCGTCTCGGAGCAGGACGTACAGGCAGCCCTGGCGGCAGCCGTGCCGCAGAACGCGGTCGACCTCATCCTCGCCGCGCAGATCTCCGGCAGCGCCCTCACCTGCTCGCTGGGCGCCGCGGCGGCCGTCCCGGGCACGTACACGCTGACCGTGTTCGCCGCCGACGATCTGGAGGAGTTCGAGACCGCGCCGGGCAGCAATGGCGAAAAGGAGTTCCGGCACGTGGTGCGCGGGGTCATGCCGGTGCCGTGCGGGGAGGAAGCCGAGCTCTCCTCCACCGTCGTCTGGCGGGTGTGGAGCACGGTGCTTTCCTGGCATCAGGAGGGTGAGCCCGTGACCATTGTCGCCCACGCCCGGAGGTCGGATTCCCCCGTCACCGTGGGGCTCGATGTTCAGCAACTGCCGTAAGTTCGTCGTAAGACAACGTGGAGGTGTGCGCGTGCGCGTCATATTGATGGCTGCTTCGGTTCTTCTCACCTCGCTGCCGCTCGAGGCGGATGTCCACGTCACCATGGACCGGTACGCCTGTGTGGCGGAGCCGACGAGCCAGACCGGGCTGGCGGTGGATTTCTACGGAGATGTGTCGAACACGGGAACGTCTGCCGTGTCCCTGACGTGCAAGCTGGCGACGAGCCAGCCTCAGGAATGGCTGCCGCCGGGCGTGTGCATCGGGGTGTCGTGTTTTCCATCGGACATGGAGTTCACCGTGGAACTCCCGCCGAACAGCCAGGACGAGATACACCTGACCTTCTATCCATACGACTCTGCGGGCAAGGGGATCTACTGGTTCCGGTTCGCCCATGACGCGATGGCGGACAGCGCACGCATGGAGGTTCTCTCCGGCGTGCCTTCGCTGCTCGTTGACGACGACGACGGCGATGCCTCCGAGACCTTCGTGGAGCGGGCGCTACCGGCAGACCGGGCATTCCTCACGTGGAGCCAGGATCTGGAGCCCCTGGCGTCCTCCGACGTCGCGCTGCTGGAACGGATCATGTGGATCACGGGTGGCTCCCCCGCGGGGTGTCTGTCCCAGGACGAGGCCGATGTGCTCACCGCGCTGCTGGAAAGCGGAGGCAAGGTGCTCCTGTCGGGGCAGAACGCGCTGGAGGGCGAAGTCGGAGCGGAGTTCGGGCAGGGAGAACTGGGTGCGACCGTCGAGGCTGCCTCGGTCGACTCCCGCCACATCCAGGGCGCGGCGGGTACCTCCTTCGAGATCGTTTCCTTTGACATCGCCGGGGGCGACGGCGCGGACAACCAGACATCCCCCGACGTTCTTGCCGCCAACGGCACCGCCTTCCGAGCCCTGCGCTATGGAAGCGGCGAAGTCTCCGCGGTGGCGAGGGTAGGGCTCGCGGGCCGCCGCAGTCTCGCCTGCGGATTCGGCGTGGAGGCCTGCGCCGACTCGACCGTTCTGGAGGGCTCGCTGGATCTGCTGCTCGACTGGCTGGATGGGTTGGTGGCCGGAGACAACGCCCCGCGGGAGCGGCCTCTCGCACTCCGGGTGCGCCCGAATCCCACCGGCGGGGTCATCACCGTGGATCTCTCGGCGCCCGAGGGAGGCATCGCCCGGATCTGGCTCACCGATCTCTCCGGTCGCCTGGCCGGCGAACTCCATCACGGCGTCTGGTCTGCGCGGCCGCTCAGGCTGCCCCGCCTTCCGCGGGGGACGTACCTGCTCTGCGTCGAAACACCCACCCATGCCGCTTCACAACCGCTGGTCATCCTGGAGGAAACTCGATGATACTCCTCGCCATTCTGTTGCTGGCCCTCCCCGGAGTCGTCCGTGCGGATGACGCGCCTGCGTTCTGCCTTCCCGATCTCTCCCGGGAGAAGATCTGCCTGGATGAGCTCATCGAGAAGGGCCCCGTCGTGCTGGATTTCTGGGCAACATGGTGCGCGCCATGCGTGAGGGCACTCCCGCACCTTCAGGCGTTGAGCGAGGAGTTTGCCGACCGTGGAGTGACCGTCGTCGGGATATGCGCGGATACGCCGAAGACGGTCTCCCAGCTGCCCCAGTTTGTGCGGGGCAGGAAGCTGACCTTCACGATCCTTCTGGACACCGACAATGCCGTGATGCGCAAGTACAAGATCGCGAACCTGCCGTACACCTGCATTATCGACACCAGTGGCGCGCTGGTCTACTCGCACCTCGGCTACAAGCCGGGAGATGAGCGTGAGCTCCGGAGTCGCCTCATTGATCTTCTGGGAGTCGCCAGCGGGGCGGCCGGCGCGGGGAGTTCCGCGAAGTGAGTCGCTGGCTCGTCTCGCTGGTCATTGTCTCCGCGGGCGTCGCATGGGCCTCCGTCGACGCGGGCGGCGGCACCATCAGCATCGGGAACAGCCTCCGCTACTCTCTCAGCCAGGAGACCAACGAAGAGATCCTCGAGGATTACTTCGATGTGGACTACACGCACGGCCCGTTTCTGGCGCGGCTCCGGTATGAAGTGTTCCAGCCATCGGAAGAGCGCCGGGACCGGGAGGGTCAGGTCTTCCGCGCGGTCGGCGGGGAGACCCAATGGGGCACACTGTGGGTCGGCAACTTCTACGGGCTCTTCGGCAAGGGGATGGCCTTCCACGGCTATGAAGACCGGGACCTCCGTGTCGATACTTCCCTGGACGGGCTAAGTCTGGATCTGGAACACGGGCCCGCGTCGCTGAAGGCATTCTCGGGAAGGACGGCCGCCCACACTACGGTGTTTCACGGCGCTGATGCGGAGGTGCGCCCCCTCGCGGGGTTGGCGCTGGGCGGCAGCTACCTCTCCCGCCGCCAGACGTCATCAACGGGGTACGTCGCGCCTGATCTGGAGTTGGGCACCGGTCGCATTGACGTCAACGTCAATCCGGTCGGATGCTTCGGTCTCGATGTGGGGCCCACCTACCTGTCCGCCGAGGCGGGCCAGCGCTCCAGGAGCGGGGCCGCGGAGAGGGGAGAGGGGTGGTTTGCAGCAGTGGGGACCTCCCTGCTCGGCGCCGCGGTGGGATTCGAGTACAAGGACTACCTGCACATGGGCGTGGTGGCTGAAGGCAAGGAATACACGACACCGCCTCCGGCTGCCATGGAGCACGCCTGGACGCTCCTGGCCCGTCACTCCCACGAGCTGAATCCCGACGACGAGAAGGGCTTCCTCGGCCGGTTGGAGTGGCAGGCCACGGACATCTTCGGGCTGACTGCGTCCTACTCGGTGGCGCAGGACCAGCGCGACACCGAGGTGTTCAGCGAGGCGATGGCGGAAGCCCGGATCGCGGAAGTCTCCAGAACGCCCGTCACGGTGGCATGCGCGCGCACGGAGGAATTCCTCGGCGTCGCGCCCACCGCCGATCGGAATGTGGATGACCGGCGCACCCATCTCACGTTCATCGGTGACGTCACATTTCCCCTCCATGGTCCCTGGACCGGGCGGTTCTCGGGGGAGCACCAGCACACCGATGGTGATGCGGTCGGTGAGTTCGATCTCGAACACCTGGAGCTGGAAGTGTCGCGTTCACCGGGAATCAGCGTCGCGCTGGTGGGCGAATTCAGCAATGTCTCCCGGATCCAGCAGGACTTGCCCTGGCTGTCGGTGTTCGAGGAGCAGACATCCTGGTTCTCGGCGCAGTGCGTGCTCGACATTGCCCCCGGGCACCAGTTGCGAGTCGTGGCAGGGTCGCGCCCCGAGGGTAAGGTTTGCGCCGGCGGCGCCTGCCGGACGGTACCGGCGTTCAAAGGGATCGAGGCCCAGCTGTCCAGCCTATTCTGAGAGGGAAGCCGGCCGGTCCTCCGCTCGGATCGCGGTGGACCGGCGATTCCTCGCTCCCCGATCTTCCCACCTTTCCGCGGTCTCCGCCCGTGTCTGACGCCACGGGAGGGACGCGCTCCGTCGCGTCCGACCTGCCTTCGACCTCGAGCGTGCGCCAGGCCGACACCTGGCCTCGAGAGGTGGTCCCGTATGACCGCGGTGGGCAACACGCTCCATTCCCGAGTCCCCCGGCTCGATTGTGGGCACTATTCTAACGTTAGAATAGTGGTGGAGCGCACGCCCCCGAAGATGAGTGGCAGGTGCCGGCGGATACGGAGGCATCTCTCTCACCGTTGTGGCTCCTCGCACGCGGGCGCCG
>JALOPK010000222.1 GCA_025453925.1 Candidatus Eiseniibacteriota bacterium
ACCTGTCGCTGGATGAGAGTTCGGCCAGGGGTCGACGGTGTTTGGCTTTTGGGCTGTCGGCAGCATAGCCAAGCGGCGTGAACGCAATCGGCTCGACATCCGCAGGGAGGCCCAGGACGGATCGCGCGGCCTGCGGATCGAAGGCACCAATCCAGCAGGTGCCGAGGCCGAGGTCCGTTGCCTGAAGCACGATGTGATCCATCACGATGGCGGTGTCGACGTCGTTGTAGTTCTTCCCGTCCTTGCGTTTCCAGTTCTTCGAGGGTGTGCCGATCACTGCCAGGATGATCGGTGCTGCCACGAACCAGTCGGCGTCGTAAATACGCTTCAGTTGTTCTTCGCGGCCTTGGGGCTTGATCACGATGATCTTGAACGGTTGGCGGTTGGCCGCAGTCGGGGCAAGCCGGCCAGCCTCCAGGATCGCGTTGAGCTTCTGCTCTTCCACCGGAAGCGGGCGGTAGGCCCGCACACTGTAGCGCTTCCGTATCAGTTCCGCGAAGTCCATTGTTGACCTCCTATTCGTGCTTCGGAAGAGCGCCGGAACGGCCCATCCATCCCAACTTCCCGGCGCACCAAGAGAACCACGGTCGTACATTCCGGTCATACCCACCCAGGCAGGGCCGGATCCCGAGGATTGACCCCTGGTCGCCTTGACAGGGGCGTGTCTGATCCATAACGTCATGCTCGACTCGATTCTACGTCGTGGACGCTCCCCGGTCCACAGAGGTTCGTGGTCAGATGAAATGAGGCGATCAACAGAGTGAGGTGATTCTCACCCTGAGGCCTCAGAACACGGAGGTCACGATGAACGGTGACGTCGCGCAGGCTCTTCCGACATCCGCCGAACTGAAGAAGGCCGATCCCACCAAGCGAGTAATCGCGGCGTTGATTGACGGGATCATTGCCGGTATCGTCACGGTCGTCCCGGTCATCGGCGGTATCGTGGGCGCAGCTTACATGCTCCTCCGCGACGGCCTGCCGCTCCAGGCCCTCGACTTCAAGAGCGTGGGCAAGAAAGTCATGGGCCTGTCAGTGGTGATGGAGGGTGACCCGCACGCCAAGATCGACTATGCAACATCGGCTAAGCGGAACTGGATGTGGGCGATCGGGCCTGTGATCTCGATCCCCGCGCACATTCCCTTCCTCGGTCTCCTTCTCATCCCGCTCTACTTCCTGCTCGGACTGGCCCTGCTCATCTTCGGCATCATGGAAGCGATGAAGGTCTTCAATGATCCCAAGGGCAAGCGCATGGGCGATACCATGGCAGGCACCATGGTCATCGAGGTGGCCCCGAAGGCCGTCTGAACGGTCCGCACAGATCCCGCACGTCGCCCGTGCCGGCCGGTGTGCCGGTGCGGGCGACATGCTATCCGACCACCTCCGGATTGGACCGGCGGCGCACAGGAGGAATAGAGTGTTCGCATGTCTCGCTGCATTCTTGAGCCTATCGACTGCCACCGCGCCCGTACCCGAATCGCCCCAGATCACCAGTGGTGATGGTCGGATCGTTGAGTGCTCGGTCTTCCTCCCCGCTGGTGCGGGTCGGGTTCCCTGCCTGGTCATGGCCCCGGGACGAGGCTATCACAAGGACCGGCCGATCTTCACCGATCTTGCGGGTCAGGCTTCAGCCGCAGGATTCGCGGTCTTCACCTTCAACTGGCACTACTACTCTCACGGTCAGGAGCCGTCGGAGGACCTGGGCAGGGAACTGGCTGACCTGCGAGCCGTGGTTGCGCACGCGCGGAGCCATCCGCGGGTGGACGGCGACAGGCTCGTGATCGGTGGAAAGTCCATGGGCTCGGCGATCGCGGCCGATGTGTTCGCCTCCGACGATTCCCTGGCGGCGCTGATCCTCCTCACACCGGTGATTCCGAATGAAGAGGCGGTGGCGCAAAACTATCCGGGTCTGCTCACGGAGAAACGCCCGACGCTGGTCGTGCTGGGGGAGAGTGACGAAGGAAGTTGCCCGTTGAAGGTGCTCTATGCGACTCTCGCCCAGGCCGTACGCCCCGTGCCGGTGGTCGTTGTCGGCGGGGACCACGGTCTGAACATCGGCAGCCCCGAAGACCCGGCGACAGTCCCGAACATCGCCGTCGCCAATGCGGCGATCGTCCAGTGGATGCGGTTGTGGACCGCGAAGCGATGAGGGATGTCGGTGTGGCCACATCCGCGTGGTGATACTATCCTGACATCCGTCATGGTGCAAAGGATGCCGCAGGTGTGCGATTGTCATTGCGAGTCCCCCGAGGACGAAGCAATCCCGGTCGCAGGGGAGATCGCCGCGTCTCCGCGCCTGAAGGCGTAGGTCCTCGCGATGACCGGAGTCTCCGGCGCATGAAACACTTCACATTTGTCGTCATTCTCGTATGACAGATCCTGTGCTGCCCAGCTTCGACATCCCAGACTTCCCCGACAAGGTGGTTGATCCCCTCGTGATTGAGGCTTGGAGAGTCGAGAACCTCCGACATCTACAGGAATCGGGCCAACTGGCGGCGATTCGCAACCAGGCATCACGTCTGCCGTCTCCCGTTCGGTTCACTATCCGCGACCGGTCGGTCGAGTAGGCCTCCACTCGGGAAGGTCGCCCCAGGCTACTCTCTCTCTGCGAGCAGCGCCAGGGTGTGATCGAGGAGGTCGAGACCGCCAGGAGCACCGTGCCCGGGGATGATGATCCCAGCGTCCGGGAACCGGGCCAGGAGCGTCCGTATGGTACCCGGCCACCCCTGCAGATCCGCCTCTGCGGTATTCCCAAGGCTTTTCGCATGGGCTGATCGGACGAGACACCCGCCGAAGAGCACCTTCTGATCGGGCACCCATGCCACGATGTTGTCCGGCGTGTGACCGGGGCCTGCATGCAGGAGCAGTATCTCGCGGGCACCGATGGTCAGGGACATCGAATCGGCGAAGGCATTCTGGGGAATCTCCTTGCCGTCACGCTTCGCAAACTCGAGGGTCTGGTTCAGTGCGTACGACGTGGCGCCCATGCGATGGGCAGCGCCCAGACCGCCGATGCAGTCATCGTGGGCGTGGCACGGTACGGCGACAATCACCCGCGCGTGCAGGGAATCCGCGAGCCAGGCACCCAGAACCTCCATCTGTTCGTTCGTCCACGGCGTGTCGACAACCATTGCAGCAGAGTCGCTCACCACGATCATGCCGTTGGCCGGGGTGTTCCCGTACGTGGGGAGATTCTTGTATGATGTGTGGCGCCATACGCCCGGCGCCAGTTGTTCCACGGCCAGATCTGGCCGAAGCTCAACAACGTCTCGACTGGCGGTGCTCGACACAGCCAGGGAGGCGAGAGCTGCAACCATCGCAACAGAACCCATTGACATCACGGCAGGAGCCTCCTGGCTGAGAGATGGGAGCGTGGATCGAGCAATCACCACCCAACAGGTTACACGGGCGGCTGGCTTCTGCAACGGGTCCAGGTGCCACGCTCTCTGTGGGCGGTGCGCGTTCGATGGCACGCCCGCGGATCAATCGCAGGAGACGTTTCCTCTTGCGAACGGCGTGGCCGTCAAATCTCCTACCGTCGTGGACGTGCGCTTCGCTGGGTCACACTCTTGGCGCGGTCAGGCTGTCCTTGCGTACCCTGGACACCTTTGAACTCCTGGCTGGCGCTTTCCGACGATTCGTGCATCTTCATGGCGCCCACCTGCCGCGCGGATCTTGGGAGGTTTGAGCCATGTCATTGAAGGAAAAGGGAATCGAGCACAAGGAGCTGGATGCCACGCTGGTGGCGACCACACGGTTCGTGTTAGGGGAACGGGAAGAGCTGGCTGGCGTCTTCGCGAGAATGGCCCAGGCGATTCCGCCGGAGGCCATTGCCGGCCCTCCTTTTGCCATTATCAACTTCATCACGACCGTGAAGGAAGGCTCCGACGTCGAGGCCGGGTTTCCGGTGAACCGGGTAATCGAGGGGGATGGGATCAGCACTCGGCTGCTCCCCGCGATGCGGGTCTTGTCGCTGGTACATGAAGGCCCCCTTGATGGCGTTGGGGGGACGTACCGGCCCCTGTTCAGCTCGGCCTATGCCAATGGCCTCATCTCAGACGAGTTCTGTCGTGAGGTCTGCCATGATCTTTCGGACCCTGCCTCATGCCGTGTCGAACTGCAGTTCGTGATCCATGACTGGGACCGGTTGTTCAGAGGGAATCTGGATCGCGTGCTTGGCACGACGGCGATGCAGGCCATCATGGCGGGTCATGACGCCTTGAACGTGGAGTCGGCCGTCGATGCGCGCTTCACGTGGTCGAAGGGCGCCGTGGAGCGGCTGGACAACTCAGCCTCGGAATTCGAGAAGTACGAGATCCTCTCCCGGTGTGCCCACGTGTTTCCAGCCGAGCATGTGGAACGGCTCAGGGTTGTTTACGACGAGGCGAAGGAAGTCACTGGTGACGGGCTGCTCGCCGTGGATGCGGTCCTGGAGTTCATGGAGAAAGATCCGGTCTGGGGAAGGCGACCCTATCGGGAGGGGCGGACGATTTTCGCCACCAAGAATCCCCGGGACCCCAAGGCGTTCGAAGCGGCATCCACGCCCGAAGAGAAGCGGAAGGCGGCCTGCTTCTGCCCCATCATCCGCCAGCATCTGGAGAAGGGAATGTCACCGACCTTCTGCTATTGCTCGTCGGGCTGGGAGCGCCGTCAGTGGGAGGGGGCCATCGGGCGCCCCGTGCGGGTCGACGTGGTCAAGACGCTGCTGCGCGGCGACGATCACTGCCAGTTCGCTATCCATCTGCCGGAGGATCTCTAGAGCCAAACGTCTGACAGACGGCGTCGGACACACGACGCTGTCGAGTCTTTGCTTCCCTTGCCCCCTCATCCGCACCTTCTCCCGGGGGGAGGGCGAGGGTGAGCGAGAGCCACGTCGCCCTGCGACGTGGCCAGAGCGGTGTAGGTTGGGTCAGCGGAGCGTGACCCAACAAGGGGAACTCAGCCTTCGTGGTTGGAGCGTTGCATCAGGCGAGGAGGTGGCTGCATTCGCGGCTGACGCCGCTCCAACGTTGGGGAGTTTGGTGCACAGGCGGCGTAGGAGCGCCGTGAGGCGCGAACAAGGAGCTGCATTCGCGGCTGATGCCGCTCCTACGTTGGGGAATGTGGTGCACAGGCGGCGTAGGAGCCCCGTCAGTCTCCGTCGGAGCCTGTCGGAGGGGTTGCGCTTCCGATCCGACGGAATAACCTTTGGGCCGCGTGATCGGTCCTGGTGTGCCTGGCAGGCGTCGAGGCGTTGGTCGGGAGATCCCGACGTGGGAATGGCGCCCCCGAGCCAAGGAGGTTCCGATGGTGCAGTGGGTGAAGTGCCTTGCGTATCTGGTGCTATCGGGCGTCGCGATCTGTGTTCTTCCTTCCTTCCTTTCAGCTCAGACCGCATCGATCGGTGCGGATGACGCGGTCGCCGGGTCTGGGAGCTTCACCAGAGACTCTGGACCTCCGGACGCCATCACCGATCTGACAGCCGCGCTCTCGATCCCGGATGTTATCCTGACGTGGACGGTGCCGTCGGACGATGTGGGGGTGACCAGCTTCCGGGTCTACCAGTATGCTGCAGCTAGCGGCACCTGCACGCAAATCGCCCACGTCCTGAACGAGTCAGCCCAGACGTACAAGGTGCACTGCGTATGCGGCAATCCGACCATCAACTTTGTCTACGATGTGAGGGCCGAGGACGCGGCGGGGAACATCGCGGATCCCTCGAACCTGGCGGGCGAGTTCGACTACATGGGGCAGGAGGGACCCATAGGGCCCGCCATCGTGACGACGCCGACATGCCTGCTGCTCTTGGCCCAGGC
>JALOPK010000223.1 GCA_025453925.1 Candidatus Eiseniibacteriota bacterium
AGGTCGGGAGGACCACCGAGAAGACGACCGCCCGGCGAGACTTCTACGCTCCTGACGGGATCCTCAAGGAAGTCGCCATGGCCTTGCGGCATCGCCCCAGGCCAGATGTCCTCACTCTGGCCGGGTCCGGCGAGCCCACGCTCTATCGCAGCCTTGGCGCCCTCGTGGGGCGGCTGCGATCGCTTACCTCCCTTCCCATCGTTCTCCTGACGGGGGGCGGGACCCTCCAGTTCGACGATGTGGCCGCCGATGCCCTCACCGTCGACATACTCGCCCCCTCCCTCGATGCGGGAACGGAGGGCCAGATGATGCGCATCAGCCGCCCCTGCGGGGGGGTGGGATTCGATGAAGTCGTGTCCGGGTTGTCCCGGGTGACCGCCGCCTTTGGCGGCGCGACGCGTCTCGAGGTAATGCTCGTTCCCGGGTTGAACGATGATGCCGGGAGTCTGAACCTCATCGCCTCGCTGACGCGAGGACTCCGCCTCACGGCCATCGACATCAACACCCCCGTGCGGCCGACGCACGCGCCGGGAGTCGGCGTGGCTTCAAGCGGTGTTCTCGACAAGGCGATCGCCGCATTCGGCCCGCTCAGCCGGGTGATCGGCGCGTTTTCCCATTCTACGGATCTTCGCCCGTCCGAGGCCCGGGATCTCAGCGTCCAGGTCGCCGAGACCCTGGCCCGACGACCATGCACGTTGCAGGACCTGGTTGCTGCTCTGGCGTGCGCCCCAGCGGAGCTGACGAGGGTGATCGACCGCCTCCTGGCTGGTGGCGTGATCGTTGAGCGCCGCTCGCGGGATGAAGTGTATTTCTGGGCTCCGATGGCTGCGGCCGAGGGGGTGACGCCCGGTCAGCACGAGGATGCCAGGCCCGCCTGCCCGGAGGGTGCACCCGGGTCACGTGAAGAGGCCCGCGGGTCCGGTTCGTGCCGTCCTACGATGTCATGACCGGCCTCATTGTCGTCACGCCGCCATGAACCCCCCCCGCGCCAGAACGGAGCCACGCGTGGTGATTGGTTGCTTGCTGCTTTCCCTCTGCCTTGCGGGCAGCCCTGCGGAGGGCGCCGCTGGGCATGAAGACCCAAACCTACAAGGAGATGCCGACATGAGCCGACATCGTATCGAACTGGGAGCCACGAGAGACCGGCGCCTGAGTATGGAGGCCGTGCTAGGGCTTCTGACATCGCTGGTCGTCAGCGCCGCTTCTCCCGGGAACGCGAGTGGGGAGTTCACTGGGTACTATGCCCAGCGCGATCTGGCGTTCGCCTCCCCCGGGGTATGCAGGTTCGGGCTCTACGGTTGGCAGAATCCCGCGGTCCTGGGCACCGTGGATGAAGGTGACATGCTCTTCGTGATGGCCGACGATCCCCTTGAGCGGGACCGGATCGCCCGCTGGGGGCTGTTCGTCGCGCAGCCCCACCATGGTTTCGGCGTCATCCGTCAGAAGGTCGCAGGACGAGGCAGTGTTACCGACTATCGGTACAGCATGGCCCTGGGCAATCGGAGTCTGAGTATCGGTACCGGGTACGGCTGGTCGTCCGGCGCTGGCGCCGTCTCGCACCAGAAGGTCGTCACCGCCGGGATTCTGCTGCGCCCTGCCCGGCAGGCGTCCCTGGGCGTGGTCGGTACGTTCGCCACGGAGGGCGGCACACGGGAAGGCGCCGTCGAGTTGGGTCTGCGGCCCCTGGGGGATGAGCGCGTCGCGTTGTTCGGTGATTGCGCGCTTCGCGGTGGGCAACGACTCTCGGACGCCGACTGGAGTGTCGGGGCCGTGGTAGAACCTTTCCCCGGCATACGGTTCTCGGGCAGGTACTTCGAGGATGAGCGGGTGAGTCTCGGCCTGCAGTTCAGCATGGGGAGAGGCGGCATCGCGACCCAGGTCCACGGCCAAAGCGACCGGGAACATGCTTCGTACGGCCTCCGCTTGGGTGGATGGGACCGCACGAGTCTGCGCCGCTGGAATCGTGGGGACAGCTTCGCGAAGGTCGATTTGAACGGCGTGTTGAAGTACCGGAAGCGGGGGCTGTTCGACCGGTCGATGACGCTGCGCGCCGTTCTGGAGACGCTGCAGCGGATCGTGGAAGACGAGACAGTGGGTGGGTTGGCAGTCAACATCTCGGAGTTGCGGGCCAGCCCCGCCATGATCTGGGAGGTGCGCCGGGCGCTGCAACACGTCAGGTCGTCGGGGAAGAGGGTGGTTGTGTTCACGGAGAACCTCGACGAGTGGAGTTACCACCTCGCATCGGTCGCGGATCAGCTCGTGCTTGATCCCCAGGGCATCGTGTTCCTCAAGGGTTTCGCTCTGGGGAGGACCTACCTCCAGGGCACGCTGGAGGCAGTGGGGATCGGCGTTGAGGAGTGGCGGTACTTCACCTACAAATCTGCCTTCGAGGCGTTCTCTCGCGATCGCATGTCCGATGGAGAACGGGAGCAACTGCAGCGTATGGCCGATGGTTTCTACGAGGTACTTCGCGCCGATGTGACTGAGGGGAGAGGAGTGACACCCGCGACGTTCGATCGCTGGATGGAAGAGGGGGTGTTGCTGCGGGCGCCGCACGCCGTGGAAGAGAGAATGGTGGATCGCCTCGGGCGTTGGGACGAGGTGGACGCGGTCATCGCGGACATCGGCTATGGCAAGAAGCGCCTAGTGTCGCCGCAGGCCCTGGTCGGAACCGCTCACACCCAGGACGATCGATGGGGCGAACCTCCCACCATCGCCGTGGTGTACGCTTTGGGCATCTGCGCCATGGATGAAGGCATTGCGGCGCGGAGTCTGGTCAAGGATCTGCGACGCGTTGAGGAAGACCCTTCGGTACGGGCGGTAGTGCTGCGGGTCGACTCTCCCGGAGGCGACGCGTTGGCATCGGATGTGATCGCCGAGGCGATGCGGCGCATCGGGAGAAAGAAGCCCATGATCGTGTCGCAGGGCCAGGTCGCGGCGTCAGGAGGCTATTGGCTCTCCATGTACGGGGATCAAGTACTGGCGAGCCCCGTGACGATCACCGGTTCCATCGGTGTCATCGGGGGGTGGTTCTACAACAAAGGCCTCAAGGAGAAGCTCGGTATGACCACCGACATGGTGCAGGCGGGCCGGCACGCCGACATCGGGTTCGGTTTCCGTCTTCCGCTTGTGGGGGTGGGACTGCCGGACCGCGCCCTGACCACTGACGAGCAGGCCAAGGTCGAGGGCGTGATCAGGTCGTCATACGCCGAGTTCGTCGACAAGGTCGGGCAGGGGAGAGGCCTCAGCGCGGATTCGGTGGCGGTGCTGGGTGAGGGCAGGGTGTGGCTGGGTGGAGACGCCAAGGACCGGGGTCTCGTGGATGGACTCGGGGGGCTGCTGGATGCGATTGCCCTGGCGAAACAGAAGGCCGGAGTCGCGTCTGAGGAGACCGTCCACGTCCTGGAACTCCCGCGGACACAGTGGTTCGAACTGCCCGGCTTGCTCTCCATGCTCGCCGCCCGGCAACCGCCGGCGTCGACACGAGACTGCGGCCTTGACTACCTGAAGTTCCGCCTCCGCCACAATGGCCGCGTCATGCCGGTCCTGGGGGTGAGCGAAATGGACGCGACGGTCGATCAGGTCTTCTCCTTCGAGTAGGGATTCGCGAGCGCCCCACGTGGCCCGCTGACGCCGTGCGTGGACGGAACGACTGGGATCCAAGACGGATCGTCGAACGCTGAGCGCCCCGCGACGAAGGCTTCCACGTTCGAGGCGGTGATGGAAGGGAGTTTCATCTCTCACCCGCGGGCCTCGGGTTCCAGGCGCCGGGGACTCACCGCCATCGCCTCCCGAGCGATCGCGGCGATGGTTTCAACCATGGCCCGGTGATGGGTTCCCTTCCAGAAGACGCGATCGCAGCCGGAGCATCGCGCGAACTCATCGTGCAACTCCCGAACGCGGATGGGAACCGACTCGGGCACAGCCTCCCGTGGGAGGGGCGTGAGCGGCTCGTTGCACGAAAGGCACCGGACGAACGGCGTGATCTGCCCCGCGAGATCGAAACGGCGCAACACCTCCGCTGCTTGGTCCTGTGGATGCCGTGGGCGGACAAGGTAGCCGTGGGTTACCGCGCGCCGCTTGAGAAGGCCCCTGTCCCGGGTGAGCAGGATTCTCTGTCCGCCGGCAAGCCGGACCAGATCCGCATCATCCGCGTCCCGCCGGTAGAGAGAGTCGAAACCGAGCATTCGGAGGTATCGCGCCAGCCTCCCCAAGTGCACGTCGAGCACAAAGGCTGACCGATGTAGCGGCTTCGGCCGTACCTGCTGGACCGTGGATACATCCAACGATCCGAACACGGGAAAGACACTCACCCGGTCGCCGCCCCCAACCCGATCGTCGAGCCCCGCAGAAGATCCGTTGACCAGGATCAGATCGACCTCGGTATGAGGCACCCCCATGCGCTCGACCACGTCCCTGATCGCCAGCGATCCCGTGACTTCGTGCTCGACCCACCGGCCGCGGCGTGAGGGCGCCAGCAGGTCGTTCAACTCAGCGTAGACTCGAACGGCAACGCTTCCACCCACGTGCATCCTCCGTGTCGGATGGCGGAAAGATGGGGTGCACCCTCCCGATTCGAAAGACGGTTTCGCTGCGGATGCGGTGCCCATGCGTGCCGTGCTCTGAACACCTGGCACCGAATGATTCGCACCGTGCAGCGTACTCAGGGCGTGACTTGAGCGATTCCCCCAAGGCCTGGGTCCCCGCTCAATCCGAACCGCTGATGACATCTCGCCTTGACTCGCCCACTCCCCACGCGCTTCTTCCTGATTGATGGGAAGTCTGGGATGCATTAGTCTGGTCGCCTCGTGCCGAATGCAAGGCAGGTTTCGCGGAGAAACGAGAGGTGCTATGTCATGCCGGGAGGCGAGAGGCTGTCACGCAGGATCCGAGGAAATGCTCCTGCCCGGCTCGCTCTCCTACGGGCGTTGATCCGCTGGTTCGATGGGAACGATGGGTACTCCCGGCCGAGCCTGTCTGCTCGCGCCCGGGGCGATGGCCGAGTATCGAGACGGTATGACCGCCGAGTTCCTGAGCACCGCACGCTATCACGGTTCCTTGTTCCCTGCCGCGAGTGGCCGGAGGCTGCCCGCGGGCAGCTGCCGTCGCTTTCGCGTCCTTCCTGCTCGGGACTCCATACCTCTGGGTCCGTCTCAAGAAGGTCCGTGCGTTCCGTTCTTTCGGTTCCTGGCCTCCTCTTTCGGCCTTGGCAATCGAGGCGGATCCCGGACCGCTCCGGCTTGGGGCTGGGAGCCATGATGACCGCTAGTGCACGGCAGGCTGCGTCCCCGTTCTGTGGAGAGTGCCCGCTGTCTGCGAACGTGAGAATCCCTCGCGCTGTTGTGGGCGTGCCGACCTCCGCGGAGGATGCTCCCCCGGGGCATGACTGCGAGCTTCCCCTGAGAGGATGAACGATGCCCATTGCCAACCCGCCGCACCGCCGAAGCCTTTCTTCGTTCGGATCCCCGGTCATCGTCTGCCTCCTGGCAGGCCTCTTCGGAACCCCGTGCGGCCGGGCGGGGGCCGCCGCCGTCGACTCGGCCGCGACCCTCACCTATGCGATCGTTTTGAACGGCCGCACGGCGCCTGAGGAGGGCACGATCACAGTGGAGTGCACTCCTACCGCCGCCCGGGTGAGGCACACTTCACCGGGGAAGCCGACTTCCAAGGCGCCCCTGGAGACGGGATACTTCGACTTCGCCACGGACCGGAGCCTACAGGTCGCCGAGTTCCAGAACAATGCGGCGTGTTTCGTGGCCACACCGTTCTCGGAGCTGC
>JALOPK010000224.1 GCA_025453925.1 Candidatus Eiseniibacteriota bacterium
GGAGCCTTCGGGGATTGCATCGTACATGTCGCCGGTGAGCAAGACGAACTCGACCGGCTCATCCCACGACGTGTATGCCTCCATGATGTGCCGCTTGGTGGCATTGATGGCGTCCCGGTCCAGGGGGTTGGTGTAGCCGAGGTCCTCGAGGGTGACAAGGTCCACCCCGTATCCCTGCCTGGTCTTCCACTCGACGAACTGAGGGGTCTCTGCCGCGAATCGCGAACGGGACACCACCACATAGCGTGGACCCGTGCCCACGGCAAGCCGTGGAGGCTGGAACGCCTCGTAGTTTAGGACATGGGCACGGTAGAGACGATCCCAGTGGGGGGAGATGGGTCGGGCAGGGTGGTCGAGTTCCGCCTCACCCTGGCCACCGGCATTTGCCACTCGCACTACCATGCGGGTGGCAACCCATTCATCGGGACCCAAGCGCCACGCTGGGCGGATCCCGACCCGGACAACCCGCAGCTCGCGCCAGACCGCGGGGTCGCTCACGTGCACGAGGTCATAGGGCACATGGGAGGAACCGGCGGTGAGAACCTGCGCGGGCCGTCCGGCGCGCGAGGCCTCCACCACGTCCACTGACACCTCGACGCGCCCACGAGCTCCGACCGCAACGAGTCCAATCCCCCGCTCATCTGGCCACGGCCCCGGCATCGCGTCCGAAAGCACGATCTCGATCAGGGTCAAGCTCTGGTCGCTGAAGATCACGTGGGCCTGGATCCGCGGAGTCGCGAAGGGCGTCTCGGGTGTGGAATCGAGTTCATAGTGGGGAGCGGCGTGGAGTGTTGCGGTGAGGGCGAGCACAATGGGGGTAGAGATCATCCTTCGATCCAGCGGCATCGTCTCCTCCGGGGGTGGGCGATCTGGGAGCTCCGTTCGGTTTCCACTTCTCTTGCCTGAGTGTCACAGGACCTGCCGCGAGCATGGGGACGAGAACCTCTCGGCAGTGGCATAACCGGGCAATAGCCAGCAAGCGTCGTGCCGGGAGGGCCGCGGGTCAAGTCCATCGCGTGAAGGCGTCATTGGGTCGGTGGCTCCTCTGAGGCTCGCCCCTCCCGAAGGTAGACCCCCGCAGACTGTGCTCCAACGTAGGCGTCGCAGAATCCTCCGATGCCCAAAACCGTGCAGGGAATGACCGCTTCCGGACAGAGAGCGAAGTTCGTCGCGCACCAGTCCTTTGCCCAGAGATCTGCCCGTCCGTCGCCCGAGCCCACTCCGACACGTGTGGTCGCCGTGGTCGGCACCGAGAAGCTCGGCGGCACAGGGCTTGCAGCTGCCATGGGTTCGATGTTCGCGGCACGCCACGCGCGATCGAGGGGGCACCTCTGTTACCCCCATCCCAAGGAGGATGTCCGAATGCATACTCTGGGCGCCCTGCTTCTCTTCCTCACGCTCGCCCCCGCGGCACTGGCACGACCGGCTCTTGTGTCGGTGGATCTGCCGGCAAAGGAGCTGGTGCTCCGCTGGCAGGAGATGGGGATCCCCACGTTCGACGTGTTCGAGGGTGTGGCCATTGCGGAAGTGGATGATTCCACGTTGCCGCACCTTCGTTCGAATGGGTTCTCGGTGAGAGTGATTGACGCCGACCCCTGGAGTGACCCGTACTTTGTGGGTGCACGGACGCACGACGACCAGAATCCTCCCGGAAGGCTGGTCTGGCAAGGGAAGCATACCGCGCTGTACAAGATCGCCCGTGCCGAAGCACACCGGGTATTCACCGAGGGGCTGAGGCTCCGCGAGCTGCCGCGGCGAGAAATATCCGAGAGAGTATGGAACTCCATGCTCCAGCAGAGAACCCTCCTCTTCCGCCAGGGTCGCTATCCGTTCATCGAAAGCCTGATCGACCAGGTGAGCGGCGACTCCCTGGCGGCGTACACGCAACGCCTTGAGGCATTCCGCACGCGGCTGATGCTGACCGATAGTTCATATGCCGCCACTCAGTGGATCGCCGATATGTTCTCCTCATGGGGCTATCCTGCGGTCTTCGACAGTTTCTTCGTCGACGGGAGCTGGGTCGGGGAGTTCCCGGGGACAGGATACGAGCGAAGCGTCATCGCCACCGGGCTCGGCGCCCATACTCCTTCAGACCATGTGATCCTTGGCGGACACCATGATTCCATCGTGTGGCCCAACTTCTGGGATGCCCTGGAGTATGCCCCGGGAGCAGACGACAATGCTACCGGCGTCGCCACCGCGCTGGAGGCAGCAAGGATCTTCCGCAACTACTCATGGGATCGCACGATCCAGTACATGGCCTTCGGTGGCGAGGAGCTCGGGTTGTTCGGTTCGTGGGACTACGCCATTGAATCCTCGCAGGCAGGCCGCGACATCCGCGGGGTGATTGGCCCCGACATGATCGGGTATCTGGACGACGGCATCTGGGAACTCAATGTCTGCCACGCAGATCACGCCGCCTGGCTCGCGGGCTTGTACGCTGCCGTTGGCCAGGCCTTCGTGCCGTCCATCACCATGTATCCGGTCATCTCGTACGATGGCAGCGATCATGCGCCGTTCAACGCGGTGGGCTACTCCGCCATCGCCTGCGAGGAACGGTGGATTCCGAACAACCCCCATTGGCACGCCCCGACGGATACTTGGGAGCAGATCACGCCGGAGTACTTCGCGGCCGCCGCCAAAGTGTGCATCGCTACTACTGCCGTGCTCGCCCTGTTCCCTGACGAGGTCGCCGGTGTCGAGGTGGTGGACATGGGCAATGGCGCCGATCTCCTCGCGCGCTGGACACCCAGTGCCGAATGGGACATCCAGAGCTACCGGGTGTACTGGCGAACCGAGGACGGCGTGTATGCCGAGGCGCAATCGATCCTCGTGGGAGGCGCCAGCGCCGACTCCTGTGTGATACCCGGCCTCGTCACCGACGAGACGTACTTCGCGGTTGTGGTGGCCCGAGACGCGGATGGTTACGAAAGCTTCATGGGAGTCGAGGTCTCCGCGACTCCCCGCACCGCGCCTGAGGCGCCCGGTGCAGTCGTGGCGACCCCAATCCGCCATGGTGTGGCGCTCCAGTGGGACGCCAACACCGAGACCGACGTGGAAGGCTACCGGGTGTACCGGCGCGTGGGTGCATCGACCGACTTCCACACGCTCACGACGGAACCCATCCCCCAACCCGCGTTCATCGACTCGTCCCTTGGCTTCGGCGAGTACTACTATGTCGTCAGGGCATTCGACATCGACGGAAACGCGGGGGCGCCCAGCGCAGAGGCATTCGCCCGCCCCATCACCCTTGACCAGGGGATTCTCGTGGTGGACGAGACGCGGAACTACACGACCCTGCCAGACGTCCTTCAAGACGATTTCTACCGCTACATCATGGAAGGCTCGAACTTCACCGAGTACGAGTATGGCGTGTCCGAGGAGAAGCCCCGGCTAGCTGACCTGGCGCCCTTTTCATCGATCGTGTGGCACGCCGAGGACTTCGCTGAGTTCTTCGCCTCCGGCAGCACGGGAGACCTCCGGCAGTACCTGGACGCCGGCGGAAACCTCTGGCTGGTTGGCTGGAAGCCGACCGCCGACCTGACGAACGACGCAACCTATCCGAAGGACTTCGGGCCCGGCTCATTCGTCCATGACTACCTGAAGGTCAGTCGTGCCTCGCTTTCCGGAATCGCAGACGCCGTGGCGGGGGCCCGTGGTCTGCTCGGGTATCCCGATCTCGCCGTTGAGGCCGACAGCATCCCGGTCCCATCGTGGAACGGCACACTGCGTTACGTGGAAGCATACACCGCAACGGTCGGTGAACCCGTCTACCTCGTTGACGCGCAGGACGACCAGAACCCGTTCGACGGCGGCATCTGCGGGGTCCGCTACCTCGGGACCGACTTCCGAACCATGGTTCTGGGCATCCCACTCTACCACATGGGCCGGGAACAGGCCCGGACGACGGCCCGTCAGGTGCTCCGCGACTTCGGCGAGCCGCTGGCCGGCGAGCAGGCCCCGGATGGCGCCGTCGCCCCGCGCGAGATCCGTTTGCTCTCGGTGGCCCCCAACCCGTGCTCCGCGGAACTGAGCGTCAGATACGCGTTGAGCCATTCCGGGCACGTGCGCGTCACCCTCTTCGACTTGGCGGGTCGGGAGATCATTCGGTTGGTGGACGACACCCTGCCGAAGGGGGTGCACATCGTCACGTCGCCTCTCGGCGCCGCGGGGTCGAAACTCGGCGCCGGGGTCTATCTTTGCCGTCTCGCTCAAGGCGGCCTGCAGACGACGCGGAAGGTTGTCCTCATGCCCTGATCCGCTGGTCCGCCCCCATCCCCGTCGTTGTCATCGCGGCGCGGAGTCTCCCGCGCCGCGACCCGGTCGGGAGGCACGAACGGAGGATCGCGCACTGACGACTCGCCGTCTGCGGCGATCGGCTGACGGGAGTGGGCGCAACTACTCGCTTCGGACATACCCCAGGGCGCGAAGCTGTGCCTGCAGAGCCGCGGAATCGGCGGGCTCCCTGCGATCATGGGTGTCGGCGACGAGAGGCGCCGCCAGGGCGAGGCCTTCGCGAAGTCGTTCGGCCGCACGCCTGGTCTGCTCCGGCAGGTTCGCCGCGCACTCCTCGGTTTCCCCTTGGTCGCCGGCAACCCTGTAGAGCTGCTCATGGACTGCGTACTCCCAATCCTGCCCCGGATTCGCTCTGACGGGCTCGATGTACTTCCAGCCATCGGCAACAACGCAACTACGCACAGGCCAGGCTTTGTCGCCGGGGTGGGTAGACGCCATGATTGGTATGTGTCTCACGAGATCCTCGCCCCGGAGCAGTGGCACGAGACTGACGCCGTCGCAGGGCGCCCCCGTCCGGACGCCCGTGAGCTGGCAGACCGTGGGCAGCATGTCCACCGTGCTCACCGGAGCATAGATGTGCGTGGCGCCCTTCCGACGGAAAGCGGGATCGTGCAGAAGAAAGGGAACGTTGATGACTTCCCCGTGCAAGGATGTCACGCTATGCTCCGCGAAGAGCCTCGAATGCTCCCAGAACTCCTCACCATGATCGCTGAGAATGACCACGAGGGTGTTGTCCCAGAGCCGATCGCGGTCGAGGGATCGGAGAAGATCGGCCGTGGCGTCGCACGCGGTCTTCACGCCCCCGTCGTACGCTGCCTGCACGTACAGGCTTTCACTCGGCGTCAAACGGGGAAAGCGCTCATCGCCGAACGCCGAAACCGGCAGTAACCCCCCGCCGCGACTCAGGTCGCCCAGCCTCCCGCGGGCCAAGTCGCGGCAGAATACGTCCCTGTTGTAGGGCGTATGCGGTTCATACGTATGCACAAAGAGAAAGAAGGGCGAGAGGTCGTTGGCGCCGAGCCACGACCGGACATGGGGGAAGACGCTCTCTACCTTGCCGAGGATATCTCCGAGTTCCTCGCTCCAGAAGTACTGATGAAACCCCTGTTCGAATCCTCGTGACCGCAACACTCCCCCACCGGTGAATGCGGCGCAGTAGTATCCTGCCCGGCCCAGCGTCTCCGCCAGTGTGGCATACTCGGTCGGCACTCCACCGTTCCGATCGATGTTCCGATACCGTGACGTCATGAACTTGGCGGTGGCGGGCAGAGTCCATGGTCCCGCAGAATGGGCACTCCGGAAAATGAAGAACCCGCGATCATCGATCAGCGAGTCCAGCCTCGACGAAGTATCGCGAACCTGGTACCCATAGCAGCCAGCAATCC
>JALOPK010000021.1 GCA_025453925.1 Candidatus Eiseniibacteriota bacterium
CGCTCATGCAGATCCAGCACCAGTCCGGCCCGAATGGCGAGATTCGGCAGTTTCATCAGCCGGCGCATTCCCGTCAGCCAGAACACCCACAGGATCACCAGTGCATCGATCATGACGATTCCCGTCACCCGTGCGTCACCAACGACGGCGCCGAGCACGGCCGAGAACGCTGCGATGGCGACATTCAGCATGATCAGAACGAAACAGCCCATTGGATTCGACGCTTCGAATGCGTCTCGATCCCACTTCTTGGAGCGCTTCCTCAAGTCCTCCAGTTCTCGTATTCTCTCGATGGGGACCGCCTTCCAGGCGGGGTCGATGTCGAAGCCCTTGAGCCGTACGCGGCTGTCATACCCCTTGACGATTACCAGCAGCACCGCAGCGATGAGGAACGGCAGGCCTGAGAAGACATTCAGCGTCGCAATCTGAAGGGCACACGCGAGCACGAAGAGCGCGAGCACGATCCGGATTCTCCTCGAGTACGGCAAGCTCTTCGCCAGATGGAAACGAACGGTGTCGCGCTGAGAGGGAAGGAGCCCGTGGGACGTCTCAGATTGACTCATGGCGCATTCCTCGTGGTGCAGGTCAAACTCGGCTCGATCTCTGCATAGTCGTTGGCCTGGAAGTAGAGGGGGCAGGCCCCCTGGCAGAGGGCAAAGTCCTCGCATTCATGGCAACCCTGATGGGCTTCACGCTTCGCCCGGATGTGCCGTGCACGGCTGGTGGACCAGACTGCGTGGAATCCCTCCTCCAAGAGGCTGCCCAAGGGTTCCCGCCAGCTGGAGCAGGGCAGCACCTGTCCCGCGGGATCGATTGAGAGTAGACCCTCGCAGGCTGCGCATCCCTTGTTGCCCAAGCCGTGCTGCACGGGGTTGAACAGGCACGCAGGGGTGGGGGAGTACCACATGAATCGCGCTCCCTCCTCCCGTGCTGCTGAGGTGATGCGCGGCAGCAGTTCCGCGATATCGCGGTAGGCAACCGCCAGATCGGGATCCAGACCGCGTCCCGTGGGAATCACGAGATTCGCCGAAAACCTCGTCATGCCCAGGGACCGCGCGAAGGATGCCAGCATCGTCACCGTGTCGAGGTTGGGACGGCAGATGGTGGTGTGGGGATGGACATGCACACCCGCGTTTTGCAGGGCACGGAGCCCCGCCACCGACGCGGCATGGGCGCCCCGCTGCCCCACCACGTGATCGTGGATGCCGGGGTCCGGCGACTCGATGCTCACCTGGGCCGAGGCGAGCCCCTGTTTCTTGAGCAGGGTCGCCATGGCGGGATCAATGAGGGTACCGTTGGTAATGAGGTTCACCCGCATGCCCAGCGTGTGGGCGTAGCGGATCAAGTCGGGAAGGTCGGGCCGCAGGAGCGGTTCACCGCCGGTGAAGGACACGCTGGGCACTTCCGCGTCGAACTTGATGATCTCCAGCACCCGCTCCATCGCCGCGGTATCGAGTTCGGCCTGCACGGGCGTCTCCGACACGTGCCGGCACGCGGCGTAGCAAAACCGGCAGCGGAGGTTGCAGCGCCATGTCAGGGCAACCTCCGAGAGGATGGGAAGCTCGATGTAGCCCAATGCGAACCGGGTTCGGTGCAGCGCAGGGGAGGAGTAGTCATCGCAGACGCCGCCACCGAGCACCCGGGAGAGGTCGGTGAAGAACGACTCCAACTGCCTCACCACTTCACCGTTCCCGCTGCCTCGCGCAAGGGCGTCGACGCGGCCCCCTTCAAGCAGGTAGTGCAGCGCCCGGGCACCGCTTCGATTGACCTTGAAGGCTTCATTTGGCATCCGGATCACGACATTATCGGTGAGCCGAACGCGGACATAGGGGCGGATCGATTCGATGAACTCCTCAACCCATGCCATTCCAGCCGGGGAATGCCTCAATGCCCGCCCCCGGACACGCAGGCGGAGTGGCAGGCCGAGTGGCACGCTGAGTGGCACGCCGAGTGACAGGCCGAGTGGCAGGCCGAATGACAGGCGTCGTGGCACGCTGCATGACATGCCTGGATGCCCCCCACGTCCTGGGCGACCTGGGCGAAGGAAGGTGCATCGGGGCTCGCGGGCAGCGACGCCTCGAACTCGTACTGGTGGTGCTCCGGATCGAATGAGCGATGATCACCACCGGTCATGTGATACCAGTACCACCAGCTATCCTCAGGGCGGGAGTCATACACACGACGGCCGGTCGTGGTCGAAGGGGTAGGCTTTCGACCATCCTCCATGGCGGCGCCGATTCTGTCGCCGTAGAATCGCTTCGTTGCGTCGATGTCGCAGTCCCACGCCTTGTTCTGCACCGTTCGGACCATCCCCTGCAGCAGCTCTTCCAGTTCCGCAGTATTGAACTGCCCGTCATCCTTGGCCGCCTGCAACAGGGCATATTCATGCTCGCTCAGCGTGCTCATGGGCGCCGGGGCCGGCTGTGTCACCTCCACGATCAGGGGATCACGGCTCACCACGGTGAGGAAGCGACGGGTTGCCAGTTTCGACAGCATGGTGGAGAGGATCCGCTTGTAGGGCACGCCCAGAAACAACGCCGCTTCCACGGGATCGAGGTTGTCCGCGATCTTGCCCGGTTTCCTGAACGTTGCCAGCTCGATCACCGGGGGTTCCCAGTCTTCCCGCACCCAGCGCACGGCATCCAACTCGGCCTGCGCACGGATCATCGACCGATGCTTGCCGGATACCGCGAACGCGCCGAAACCCAGCAGCAGCAGCATTCCGACGCCCAGGCCGAAGCGCGAGCGGCTGGTAACTGCCCTCGTCATCTTCTCCGGCTCTGGCTCTGGGGCCAGGCCGACAGCCTCCTCCTCCTCGCCAGAGATACTGACTCGCCGGTCCAACTGGCCAAAGACGTCGGCGTCGATGTACTGCTGTATCCGGAAGTGGTAGTTGGCCCTCGGCCGGTTCTTGTGAAGGAGGACTTCGATGCGCTGCTCATCCTGCACCGGCCTGAGACGATAGTCGATCAGGTACTCCTTGTTCATGAACGGCTCGGTGGCGAATCCGCGGGCGAGCAGCGCTGCCTCTACCGCGCTTCGCCCCGTGTCGCTCCCGGGGAAGGGGATAGGATAACTGACCCTGACCGTGTAGTGATCCAGTGCCTCGTCCCATTGAGTCGGGGCCCAGTCAAGCACCACGAGCGGGCGGCCGTCATTGGCGGTGGTCGCCGCCAGATACCCCGCTCCCGCCATATCCGCCGCGAAGCGGAATCGGTACGTGACCTCGCCGGACGAGACCCCTCGGCCATCGGCCAACACGATGTCCCACTGGTCTGATCCGTACGGGGTGATGCTCAGGCCGTACGTGCGCCCCTGGCTGTCCACGGCGGATGCGTTCTCGACGTCAAACACCGGCTGGAGCAGGCCGAGTCCGCCGAAGTAGAACCCATGGAACTCGCCCGAGGTCACCCGGTAGCGAACCACATACTCGATGACCGACTGGCCGCTCTGGGAGAGGATGACATCCGTCTCGACGAAACTGAGTGACCCGGTGCCCGCAACAGCGTACGATGACAGGCACATGAAAGCCGCGAGCCCGGTGATCGATCTATGAGTGGTCATGATCATTCTCCTGATCCGGCGGCAGGGGCCGCCGCACCGTGTCAGTTCGGCATCTCGACGCCGTGCATACAACGACGCGGGAAGTACTCACTGGTCGAGGCTGAAGCCCCGTTGGGTGAAGACCGCGAGGCATGCATCCACGACGTCGGCATCATACAGCACGCCGCGGTTGCGGCTTACCTCCTCGAGCGCGCGATCCAGCCCCAAGGCCGGGCGGTACGGCCGGTGGGATGACATGGCCTCCACGACGTCCGCGACTCCCAGGATCCGGGAAGGGAGGAGGATGGCCGCGCCGGAAAGGCCTCTCGGATAGCCCGAGCCGTCGATCCGCTCGTGGTGCTGCAGCACGATCTCGGCGATGGGCCAGGGGAACTCCACCGTCTTCAGGATATCGTACCCGACCGAAGGGTGGGCCTTTATCATGCTGAACTCGATCTGGGCGAGCCTCCCCGGCCTGCTGAGGATGCCGGGCGGCACGTAAATCTTGCCGATGTCATGCAGAGTGCCGGCCACCCGGATGCATTCGATGTCGTCGTCCGACTTGCCCATCTCCCGGGCGATAGCACAGCCGAGGCGCGCCACCCGGTACTGGTGACCTGCAGTGTAAGGATCGGTGGTCTCCGCCGTGGCAGCGAGAGCGTGGACCGTGCCTTCCAGGGTCCGGCGCAACTTCTCGAAGGTCTGCTGGAGCTGTTCAGTACGTCTCTGCTCAGTGACGTCCTCGATGATGCCGTCGTAGTAGAGGACGGTTCCCTGCTCGTCCTTCACCGCGACCGCGGATACTGACGCGGTGAAAGGCATCCCGTCCTTGCGCTTCAGCCTGAGTTCCTCGTCCCTGACCATGCCGTCCGTCAACATCCGGGCATTGAACCGCGCACGTTCCTCCGGGTGTTCATACAATTCCGCTACGTCAAGGTTGAGGAACTCCTCACGGCTGTCATGGCCGAACATGCGGACGATGGCCGGATTGGCCTCGATGAACCGACCACGCGGCCCCAAGGTGTTTCGGTAGATGCCCACATTCAGGTGTTGTGTCAGGCTGCGATATCGTTCCTCGCTGGCGCGCAGGGCATCCTCAGCCGCCTGCCGATCCGTGATGTCCAGGAAGGCAGCGACCGATCCCTCATACGCGTCCGAGTTTGAAGGGAGTGGAGAGGCGATGACGCGCACCCGGCGGAGCTGGCCCGAGGCGTGGCGGAAGCTGATCTCGTATTGGCTCGATATGCCACGGCGTCGCTTGGCAGTCTCCGTGAGGACAGTCGTGAAGTCCTCCTCACTGAGAATGGTGCTGAGGTTGAAACCAGCAACCCCAGTGGAGTCGCACCCGACTATGGAGCAAAACGCCTGGTTCGCGTAAACGATGTTCTCATCGGCGTCGGCGATGACCAAGCCCTCCTGCACCGTCTCGACGATTGCGCGGTACTTGCGTTCGTTCGCCTTGAGGGCTTCGCTCGCCTGCCTCTGCTCGGTGATGTCCAGAAGGCTGCCCTCGAACCAGCGGACTCGGCCGGTCTCATCGCGGATGGTGCGAGCCCTGTCGCGCACCCATATGGCGCGACCGTCCCTCCGCCGGAGCCGGAGTTCGATGTCCCTGATGTGGCCGTTGCTCTCGCGGTCGGCAAGCCAGCGCCACCGGTCCTCCGGTGCGACATAGAGATCGGCCGCATTGCACGCGATCAGTGCGTCGCGGTCTGGGTAGCCAAGCATCTCCACCAGCGCGGCGTTGGCGTCGACGATGGTGCCGTCAGGGGTGCTGCGATACAGCCCCACCGGGATGCCGTCGAAGAGACTGTGATACCGCTTCTCCGACTCCGCGACGACGTCGCGAGCCTGGTCCGTCCCGCCGGAACCCTCGGCCTCGCCGAGCCTCCGGCACAGCCGCAGGATCTGGGCAACCAGTTCCCCGCGATCCGCGGAATGGGGATGGGGATCACCGCTCATCGTGCGTCACTCCCTCCGTCATCGTCGCGACCTTCGGCGCCACGCGCCTGTTCGTGACATGGCAGTGTGCAACCTATGCATGCCGCAACCAGGGTCAAGCCGGTGATCCTGCCGACGCCCCCACAACTCCATCGCGCCGCGTGCCGGCGTGCGGCGAGTGGGAGCGCGGCGCCTCGAGGCCCGATCGTCAGTGATCGAAGGCTGCCCACCAGGCCGCACCCGCCAGTCCCACGGCCAGACCGCCCGCTAGTATCTGGGCCACCCGACCGGCCGCAACGGGGGCGAGCCGGGCATGGGCGCCCCCGACTGCCAGGCCCGCGAGAAGGCCGAAGAAGTGGGCCTTAAGGTCACTGCGGGGGTCCGTGCCGAGCAGGCTCAACAGGGCCAAGGCGGCTCCCAGGGGAATCCAGGCTCCCAGCCGTCGGGTGGGGACACGAAGCCGTTCAACGTATTGGCGCGCCGCGAGGATTCCCACCCCGGCGAACACCGCGGTGGATGCGCCGATCGACAGCCGGTATGAGGTGCCAACCATCCCGCTCAATCCATTGCCCAGGGCACCCGCCGCCACCAGCAGCAACGCGCTCATCCCGGGGCCCGCCGCGGCGGCAACCCCGGAGCCGAAGACCGCCATTGCCGCCGTATTGCCCAGCAGATGCTGGATGTTGGCATGCACGAACAATGCAGTGATGCTGCGGTAGACCTCACCCTGCGCCAGGCGGTGCCCCGACACCCCGGCCTGCCGCACCACGGCTTCATGGCCGTGCCACACCGCCCACCCGTGGGCGGCGATCAGTGCAGCCGCGAAGGCGATGCCAGCCCGCGGCCAGCGGCCGCCCGCCGGAGGTGGCGGGGGCTCCGTTTGGGTGTCGATCGGTTCACGGAGGATCTCCCTCGCCCGCGGACCGTCCTCCTCAGAAACCTCCACCTCCCACGCGCCGAACCGTTCCACGGCCCATGACTGCACGCCCGCCGCGGCAAGGGTGAGCGTGAGATCTTCGGCCTCGGTCCGGCCTTCGGCTCGAGCGATGGTAGTCAAGGGAGAGGCGCAACGACAACGCGCATGAGCGCGTCGCGCTCGTCCGGGCGCGAAGAAACGATGGTGCGTGCGGTGGGTTTAACCAGCGAGAATCGACGTGGGCGGACCCTGCACCTCAGGAGACGCGTGATCCGTTGGTGACCGGCGCCCGCGGCCCCAGAAGCACCACGGCCCCGTCTTCCTTGTCCCGGGCGGCCAGCAGCATGCCCTGCGACTCGATGCCCCTGATGTGGGCCGGCTGCAGGTTCGCGACGATGACTATCTGGCGGCCGATAAGGTCGTTCACTTCGTAGTACTGCGCGATCCCTGCCACGAGCGTGCGGGTGTCGGCCCCCGTGTCGACGGAGAGCTTCACCAGCCTGTCGGCATTGGGAACACGTTCTGCGGCTACCACTTGCGCGACCACAAGCTCGATCTTGCCAAAGTCATCGATGGTGATCATTCCGAACCTCTATGATGCTGTGGGACCCGGTTCGCGTCCTGCGGCCGCGGCGCGGCTCCGTCTGACTTCGTCCATCAGTCTGGCGCGACGGCAAGCAGTATCGTACGCGGCCAAGTGGTTTCCCTTCTCTATGGCCGCCGTGGCAGGACAACGAAAACAGAGGGGAAGAAGCTCGCATTCCCGGCATTCGGGCGCGCTGCTGCGCCGCGCGTTGCGGAGCTCCAGGAGTAGCGGTGCGGCGGACCAGATGGCGGCGAAGGTCTCCCGCCGGAGATTGCCCGCCGGCTGAGGGTATTGCATGCACGGGAGGACATCGCCATTCCAGGAGATGCTGCAGAAGCTGATCCCGGCCCGGCAGAGGTATCCCCCCAGGCGTCCTTCCCGTGCGTCATGTAACTGCACGTTGTCGAACGACAGCGAACCAGGTCCCAGTGTCGGATCAGCCACCAACTCCCTGAACTGGTCATCACTGAGCGCCAGGAGGAGCGTGTCGGTGTTTCCGTCGTTTCGGCTGCTCACCGTCGGATCGAGGGAGTAGGGGACACCGAGCTCGCTCGCCAAATCCACGACAGACCGGTACTCGGGGAAGTTGGCCTGCATGAGAAGGGTCTTGATCCGCGTCTTGACGCCATGTTCCCTGAGAGTCCTGATGGCGTGAACGGCCCGGGCAAAAGACCCGTTTCTCCCCGTGATGCCGTCATGCGTCGCGGCGCTCGCTCCCAGAATGCTCACGCTCACCTGCCAGACCGCCAGTTCCCGCAGCCTGCGGGCCGACTCGGGGCCGATGAGCGTCCCGTTGGTGAAGACCTCGATGCTGAACGCCCTGCGGCGGGCATGCTCGACGAGGTCGAGGAAGTCGCTCCGCATAAACGGTTCGCCGCCGGAAAACGTGAGCCGAAGCGTGCCGGCCTCGGCCAGCTGGTCGAGGATTCCCTTGGCCTCCTCCGTGTTCAACTCATCCCGGTGCGCCTCTCGATGGCCGACGACATAGCACATCCGGCAATCCAGATTGCACGCCTGCGTCACCTCAAAAATGACGTCATGGGGGATGGTTCGGGCAACGACCTCGCGGTCGGCCCGGAAAAGCAGCGGTACGGCGCGGTCGGTCACTCAGGCCTCGAAGGTAGCCGCGGGTCAGGTTGGATCGCTCAGGAGCAGAAGACGGAGCTTGTCCGACGAGAGATTGGTAATGAACTCCACGACATCAGTCTGGGCCTGTGCTTCATCCACCTCGAACTCCTCGCAGATGAGCTTGGTGATCGCCCCGACGGTGTTCGCTCCATCCGACAGCTCCCAGATGCGCGTACCGACATCATCGAGGGAGTGAAGCATGCTGTCCTCCGCGGAGATCAGAATTGCCTCGCCTTCAATCACACGCCATGCCACGTCCTTGTTCCTGGTCACCACTTTGTCGAGCATCGAACACTATCCTCCAGATAGAACACCGGGAGCGGGAGAGTCTGGTCAACAAACGGATAAAGTTATGGCCCCAGGGCGCCTTGGTCAACGACGCGTGCCCCGGAATCCGCGGCGCGGCTGGCAGGCACACAGTCGCCGTCTCCCCGTGACGGTCCGTATGGCCGGAGTCCGCGCGAGCCTGCGCCATCGTCGATGAAGGCTCGCCACGGGAGTTCGTTCTTCTCGCACACTATGGCGCCCCAAGGGCGTCCGGCAGCGATCGGGCCCGATTCACCTCAGGATGCGGGAGCGCCTCCACCGCGATCCAATCGAGCCGTACGCCATTGATCCAGGCTCTGCCCTGGTGCTTCCCATCCAGCGGGCTGACCCTAAGCGAAAGAAGCTGGCGTCCGTCAGGGCGCATGACCGAGGCCGGCGCCACGACACTCACCAGGCTGTCGGACGACCCGAACTGGCCGAGTTTGCGCCCGTTCAGAAACACCTGGGCAACGGACCGCCCGAACAGTGAGTCCGGATTGAGGCCGAAGGTGATCCTCGTGTCCAGAGCAACCGCATGGAGCTCGATGACCGGCAATTCCCCCGACCACCGCGCCTGCGTGCCGTCAGCGAGCGGCGCCGAGAACAGATGCCCCTGGCCGCAGGGGCCGAGATCATGGAACGCGACGGTCTCGTCAACCGGTGGAGGAGATTCCCCCAGCCAGTACCACGTGTGGCTCGCGGCATGCACGATGCGATCGGGCCGCCAGTTTCGTGAGACCAGGATCTTCACACTGCCCGCACGATCGAGAGTGGTCAGGTCGGCGCTCTGCACGTTCACACTCGGCAGCCAGAACAGACCCGAGTAGAGCGCAGTCCACAGCTCCGGAGTCAGCTCCGACCTGTCCACCATCACCGTCGCCTTTGGAGGCACCGCTCGATGCAGGCGCCAGAGGCCGCATTCCGAGGCCTCCCGAGCCCTGCTCAGGGCCACCTCATGGGCCAGCGCGTCGTGGGAGACCAGGAGAAACAACAGTGCGCACACCGCCGCTGCGGCAGTCCTCAGCCTTCTGCTCCCGGTCATGACCAGTAGTCCCGGAGCCGCGGCCAGGACCGCCACGGCGAGCTTGATGGGGAGCGCCCCGAGGATCGAACCGAAGCTGAGAACGGACAGGCCGAGTCCGGCGGAAGAGAGTGTTTGCCCCAGCTTGTAGCCGCCGCTGGGCCACGCCAGAACCGCCAGCGCTGCCCCCGCGAGAGGGAGTAGCCAATGCAATCGCCGTGGACGGAACTCCAGCGACAGCAGCCACGGGACCACCGCGGCGATCCCGGGATCGAGATAGCGGCCGACAACGCGGTACGACTCCGCGTTCGGTCCCGCGGACCCGTATTGCATGTACCCGATGGTCATCAGCGCCTGACCGGCGACAATGACCGCGAGGAACCGACGGATGGGTGTGTCACCCGAAGCGGCGCGTCCCCCAAGGCGCCATACCAAGCCGGCCGATCCCACGATCACCAGGGCAAGCGTGGTGCCGGCATTGCCGAGCAAGGTGCGCCAGCCCTGAATCGAGCCGAGCGTCTTGGCTGCAACCGATGCGGTGGCCAGGGGGTGATAGGTCTTGAGGATCGATGTCGGGAGGATGGCGAGCAGCAGAACGGTCAGACAGGTCATCCCTACTGCGGTCCCCTGCACCCAGCGGGACAGTGCGCGCCGGTCGGTCGTGACTCCGATCAGGAACGCACACGGCACAATGATGCCCGTCGCCCGGCAGAAGAGGGCCGCCAGAGACGCGGCCCATCCGACCAAGAGCCATCCGCCCTTTGGGGCACCAACGGCTCGGTACAGCGAGAATGCCGCCAGCTGCAGAAGAACCAGCGACAGGTTCTCACTCATGACCAAGGGGACATAGCTCACCGCCGCGGGTATCGCCAAGCAGGCCGCGGCGACCAGCGGCGCCGGCACGACGGACCGTGCACGCCTCGCTATCGCGTACGCCAGGACCCCGCCCAGCAGCCACAGTGCGACGTTGATCATCTGGTACCCGGCGTACGCGGCGCGGATGTCGGGAATCAGACTGGCAGGAGAGAGAATCGCCGCGTACAGCGGCGGGTAGTTCATCGTGCCGGGCACATCAGGGATGAGAAAACGCCGGTGGGCAAGGTTCCAGGCGCCCCGCGCATACATGGTCTCGTCGGCGACCAGCCATGGCGTCCGGTGGAGAAGGAGAGGGTAGGCGATACCGCCGAGGGCAATGATCAGCACCACCAACAACGCGACGCGTGTCCGGCTCATCGCTTTCGCCCCACCAGGCCCGTCGTCGAGTCGTCCCACACTACGGAGAAGCCCGCTCGCCTCAGCCGCTCGGCCGTGTTGTGCACGAACACCATCCCTTTCCGTTTGCTGTACGGCAGCCCCGTGTAGTGGTAGATCCGACCTCCCGGGCGGAGGACCCGATGAAGGGAATCGTAGAAAGATCTCCCGTACAGCCATCCTGCCAAGGAGAATCGAGGTGGATCATGCACTATGGCGTCGAACACCCCATCGGCGCACCGCTCAACGAGGCGCTCCGCCGGCACGGCATGGAAGAGGAGCCCATGCGACCCTTGCGGCGGACTCCACGGGTTGTACCTCCGCAGAACGCGGACCGCGGGATTCGGTTCGGTGCTCACCACCATCCCGGCACCGGCCTCAATCGCCCACGCCGCCGTGTATCCGAGGCCACCGCAGGTGTCCAGCACCCAATCCCCGCGCCGCACCACACACAATGCTTTGGCCTGCGCGTCACCCCACGGATCCTCCACCCGGTGCATCTGGATTCCCGCGATGGTCAGAGTCGGTGCACGCCCCGCGAACACCAGCTTGTGGAGCCTTCCCTCGTGGACCATCTGGAGGGGCATGAAGGCCCCGTCCGGGCCGGCAAAGACAATCAGATCGCGGAACCGCGCGGCGGCCTTGAGGGTCTCATCGGTGAGCTGGTCCTTGTCAAAGGTGACGCCATCATCGACCCGTTGAACTGCCACCATGGTGCGACCGAGATCAAGGCTCAGGCTGGTGTGCGTGCCCAGGGGCAGCGTCAGCATGGTTCGGGCGAGGGATGACGGCAACCAGACTCCCATGGAGATCTCCTTGACCGTGAGGATCGACCCAAGCTAATATATAGAGCTCTTGCCAAATCTCTCGCGACTCTCGTGAGTCGCCGCACTTTCGCAACCTACTGCGATCATCATCATATTGGAGGACAACGGTGGCCAAGGACCGTAGCTTCACTGCGAAACTCGCCCATGAAACCCTTCGACATCGCGTCACCTGCCCCGTCTGCAACAAGGAACTGGAGCCGTATCTCGTCGTTCGCCCGGCGAGCACAGGCGACTCCAGCGGCCAGCGGTTCCGCAAGCAGCGCGTCAAGGTCTGCGCCTGCAACCGTGCCGAGTTGGGGCTCTCCTGACCATGGAGAGCTCTTCATTCCGGTGACTGGGCGGTTCAGACTCTTCATGGAGGCTCGTCGTGGAACATGACAGCACGCAGGCCGGCCGCGCGGTGAATGACGAACCCCTTCTCATGGCTCTGGTGGGCAATCTACAGGTCATGACCTATGTCTACCTCGGCAAGCTGGCCGACCCCGCGGGCGGCGACGCGGTGCGGAATCTGCCCGCTGCGAAGGCCAGCATCGACACTCTGCAAATGTTGCGGCGCAAGACTGCGGGCAACCTCACGGAGGCGGAAGCACGGCTCCTCGACCACGTCATCTTCGAACTGCAGATGAACTATGTGGACGAATCCTCTCGCCCCGAATCCTCGGCATCCGTCGAGACGCCGGCCGAGACCGAGGCTGCTCCGAGTGCTCCCAACGGGGACCCCCCTGAGGAGACATAGAGGTCGCATGAGTCTGCGGCTTCTCTGTCTGTCCGGGGTCGGGATCGCCAGCGCCATGATTGGGTGTGCATCGGTGCCGTCACCCCCGCCCGCCGGTGGCGCGGAGACCGTCTTGTGGGCCCAGCGCGTCATGGCCACCGGGCACTATCGCCCGGCCGCAGAGGAACTCGAACGCTTGGTGCTCAACTTCCCCGACCAGGGCTTCTCCGACCAGGCTCAGTTCCTCTTGGGCGAAGCCCACATGGGCCTCGGGGAATACCTCGTTGCCGAAAGCGCGTTCCGCATGCTGATCGACAGCTACCCCGCCAGTCAGTTTCGCGATGACGCTGAGCTTGCCATCGCGCTCTGCTACGCGCGCCAGTCGGTGAACCACCGTCTCGATCAATCGTCCACGGTTGCCGCTGAACGGGCACTGGAGCAATTCGTCGAAGATCACCCCAATGGCCTCCTGGTACCCCGGGCGCAGCAGGAGCTCCGACACGTGCGGGAGAGGCTGTCACTCAAGCTTCTCGATTCTGCTCGATTCTACCTCAAGCGCGGGAGAACCGAGGCGGCGCGGGTGTATGCCGATCAGATCATGGAACGCTACCCGTCGTCCCACGCGGCGCTGGAGGCGCGCTTCCTCAGGGGCCGTTGCGCCGAGAAGGATGGGAACGCCCAGGAAGCCGCCATTGAGTACGCCGCCCTACTGGAGGATCTGCCTGCCGCCGACCCTCTCCGGAATGAGGCGCTCGAGCGGCTTTCGGAGATACGCAGCAAGCTTGACGGCGCATAAGGGCGGCCGGCCGGCCCCCGCGGTGCATGCCTCCGCGTCATGCGCGATCCTCGACGACGTGCGGCGGAGGCCGAGTCTATTGCCTGACCTCCCCGGGATCTACATCTTCAGAGACTCCTCGAACACAATCGTCTACATCGGGAAGGCCGATCGCCTGCGAGATCGCGTGCGAAGCTATCTCGCCCCCAACGGACCCACGCATCCCCGGACCAGACGCATGGTCGCACGGGCTCGGTCGGTTGAAACCGTCGTGACCGCGAACCGCAGGGAGGCCTTGGTTTTGGAAGCGACGCTGGTCCGCCGGCACAAGCCAGCCTTCAACGTCAACCTTCGGGACGGTCAGCGTTATCCGTATGTCTGCTTCACAGAGGGGCCGTATCCGAGGGTTGTCGTCACCCGCGTTCCGGCGGCGTACGCCGGCCCCTGCCACGGCCCCTACACCGAAGTGCGGGCGTTGCGGGAGGCATTACGGATCCTCCGGGCGGTGGTCCCTCTCCGGACCTGCACGGACAGTCAGCTCACGTCGAGGCGCACTCCCTGTCTTCTGTTCCAGATGAAGCGATGTCTCGCGCCCTGCTGCGTGCCGGGGCTTTCTCCACAGTACGACCAACTGGTCCGTCGCGCCTCGGACGTTCTGGAGGGGCGCGTGCGGGCCGTGGTCGCCGATCTGCGCCATCTCATGGAGGAGCACGCACGGGAACTGCGGTATGAGGAAGCCGCCGTGGCGAGGGACCGAATCGCATCGCTGCTGCGACTGACGCAGCGCCAGCAGGTGGTGCTGCGCGCTCCCCGTTCTCTGGACGCCGTGGCAATCGCCCACGCCGGCCCGGTCGCGGTGGCTGCGGTGCGGCGCGTCAGGGAGGGCGTGCTGGTGGGGCAACTGGTGTTGCCCCTCAAGGGCGTGGACGCCGAAACCGCAGCGCCGGAGCTCCTCGACGCGTTTCTCTCTCACTACTACGCCACCGCACCCGTGCCCCCGGTGATTCTCGTGGCCGAACCCCCCCGTGACGCCTCGACGCTGGAGGGCTTCCTCAGCGAGGCGCGGTCCGGCCGGATGCGGCTTTGTGTTCCCCGGCGGGGCGTGGGCGCGGAGCTGGTTCGCGGGGCACAACGAAACGCGGCCAAAGCGTTGGAAGAGGAGTTGACCACTTCCCAGGACTGGGAACGTCGGGTGCCTCCCGCCCTTGTGAGGCTCACCGAGGTGCTGGCGCTGGCGGCGCCCCCCCGGCGTGTGGTCGGGATGGATGCGTCGCATCTCGGCGGCGGGGAACGGGTGGCATCTCTTGTGGTCTTTGTCGAGGGGCGTGCCCGCGCGTCTGCGTATCGGCGTTATCGAATCAGGGGGGATGCCCGGGATGACGCCAACATGCTCGGCGAGGTCGCGGAACGCTGGAGTCTCCGGGTGGCGACGGGAGAGCTGGAACGGCCCGATCTGCTTCTGGTCGACGGGGGACCGGTGCAGGTCGAAGCAGTGGCCCGCGTCCTTGCGACTCATGACCTGACAGCGGACATCCCGATTGTCGGGTTGGCCAAGAGGGAAGAGACTCTGCACAGGCAGACTCCGCTCCCGCCGCTGCGACTCACCAGGAGTGATGCCGGCCTTCAGCTCCTGCAGCGGATCCGGGATGAAGCCCACAGGTTTGCCGTGGGGTACCACCGCGCGCGGCGTCGCCGTAGGGTTCTCCACACCGCCGTGGAGGATCTCCCGGGGATCGGCCCGCGGCGTGCCGCGGCACTTCTCGCGCGGTTCGGCGGCATTGAGGGATTGCGCGCGGCGTCGCGAGATGATATCCTGAAGACGCCAGGATTCGGGTCTCGGCTCGCGGATGATATCCTGCGGGCCCTTCGGAGGAGGTAGCCGTGTCTGTTGACCCTATCCTCCACTTTGCGACGGTCGACGTTCCTCAGGGGCACATTCTTCTCGTGGCCACGTCCAGGGGACTGGCACGGGTCGTACTGGGGCCTGATCCCCCGGTCACCTCACGCCTGGAGGAACTCGCTGCCTGCATGCCGGCCCTCATCATGAACCGCGGCAACTCGCTGCTTGCCGGGCTCGCCGGCAGCATGCGGCGCTACTTCATGGGGCGGAGAGTCGATTTCGGCCGTCTTCCGCTGGATCTTGGCCACGCCACCGCGTTCCAGGAGGCGGTATGGCGGATCACATCGACCATACCCTATGGGAGCGTGCGGACCTATGGCTGGCTTGCTTCCCACCTGGATGGACGCGGGTGTGCCCGCGCGGTCGGTCAGGCCCTGGCCCGGAATCCTGTGCCGGTGGTCGTCCCATGCCATCGCGTGATCGAGGAATCGGGAGCGCATGGCGGGTTCACCGCGGGCGAGCGATGGAAGGGAATCCTCCTCGAGATCGAGGGAGGAGAGCAACGCTTGAGACTTCGAGAATGCCGGGCGCGGCCTCTCACCAAAGCCGCGCCGCACCATGGAGGACTCGAGGCAGAGTAGGAGAGGCACGAAAGGAGGACCCTATGAAGCGTGCCGGATGTGTTGGTTTGTGTGTAGCGGCGATGTTCGCCGTGTGGGGATGCAGCAGCGAAGACGTGGTGAATCCCACGGAGCTTGAGCCCCCAACGAACTTTCGCGTGACCGCGCTGCCAGCGGATGGTGGGCAGGTCGCTTTGGCGTGGGATGGCGCCGTCGGTGAGTACGTCGGGTACCGGATCTACGCGGACACGCAGAGCAGACAGAGTCTCGACGATGCCGAGCAACTCGCCCCCTACCTCGTGGACGACGTCGGATCCGCCACGCAGGCCGCCACCATCTTCCTGCCCGATTCGCATACGTACTATTACATTCACGTGCGCGCCTACACAGATGACAACGATCTGTCCCGCGCATCCAATGAGCTCCATGTGATCGCGCGCCCGCAGGGCCAGAACGCCGTTATCTACGAGTTCCTCGCCGCATCGGGCAACCCTAGTGGGTTTGACCTCTCCACGGGCGAGGCGATCTCCATGAGCGTGACCAATGATGAGCGGCACGACCGCGTCGACTTCTTCGTTGGCTACGCCGGAGGTACCGCTGGTGGCGGCGATCTCTATCTCTGGGATCCCCGAGAGGCGTCCGACCAGTACGAGAACACCGCGGGATTCGCAGGGATGACACAGTCATTCGATAATCTGGAGATCATCCCGGCGGGTACCTCGTTCTCCGATCGCGTCTCGGTTTCCGTCGGCAAGGTCGTGGCAGTCAAGGTGACGGACGAGAACGCCATCACCCACTATGCCAAGCTGGAGATCGCCGCGATCGGCGGCACCACGCCAAATCGCACCGTGACATTCGAGTGGGCGTATCAGCCGGAGCCGGATCGGCCGGAGCTCGTACCGCAACCCTGAACCGGACCGTCAGGCATCCCGGGGCAGACATGAGACCCTCTCGGCGATGCCGGGTAGACACGTCGAAGGGCGGCTCGCACATAGCGGGCCGCCCTCGTTGGATGAGGAGCGTGCATGCTTGATCTACGGCGTTTACGACAGGAACCCGAACGGATTCGCGCGGCCCTCCAGGCAAAGGGTAGTATCGCATCGCTTGAACGGGTTCTCGAGCTGGACGCGACGGTTCGCAAGGCCACGTTCGACACCGACAACCTGCGGGCCGAGAAGAACGCCCTCACGGAGAAACTGGCCCATGGTGGGTTGGCCGGGGAGGGCGCCGCGGGCCTCCGCCAGTCAGTGAAAGATCTCAACGGGCGTCTGAAGACTGCCGAGGAGACGCTTCGATCCGAGAAGGAGGAACTCGACCGGCTCGTACTCTGGCTCCCCAATATCCCCCATGAATCTGTCCCCCTCGGCGGCGGCCCTGAGGGGAATGTCGTCGTCAGGACCTGGGGTGAACAGCCGTCCTTCGCGTTCACTCCAGCCCCCCATTGGGATCTCGGGGCGGCGATGGGGATTCTGGATCCCCGCCGCGCAGCCCGGATCTCCGGGAGCAATTTCCCGCTTTTCTCCGGTGATGGCGCGTTGCTGGTCCGTGGACTGATCACTTTCATGCTCGATCTTCATACGACGGAACACGGGTACAGAGAGCACTGGGTTCCTTATCTGGTGAACCGTGATGCCATGACGGGGACAGGACAACTCCCGAAGATGGAAGAGGATATGTACGTCAGCGCAGATCCCGAGCTCTTCCTCATCCCGACCGGGGAGGTGCCGCTGACCAATCTCTGGCGCGAGGAGATCATCCCTGAGGAACGTCTTCCGGTGCGCATGGTCGGCTACACCCCGTGCTTCAGGAAAGAAGCGGGCGCCTATGGCAAGGAGACCCGAGGACTCAATCGCGTCCACCAGTTCGACAAAGTGGAGCTGGTCAAATTGGTGGAGCCTCACCAGTCATATGATGAGCTCGAGAGCCTGGTGGCGGACGCAGAAGAGGTTCTGCAACGCCTCGAGCTTCCCTATCGTGTCGTCAGCCTGTGCACGGGAGACCTGAGTTTCTCGGCCGCCAAATGCTACGACCTGGAGGTCTGGGCCGCGGGCCAGCAGCGGTGGCTGGAGGTTTCGTCGTGCAGCAATTTCGAGGACTTTCAGGCCAGGAGGATGGGAATCCGTTACCGGCCGCGCGCGGGGGGAAAGCCGCAACTCGTGCACACCCTGAACGGGTCGGGCCTGGCGCTCCCCCGGATCATCGCCGCTTTGATCGAGAACGGGCAAACGGCCGAAGGGATGGTACAGCTTCCTGAGCCGCTCTGGCCGTATCTGCGGGGCCGCCGCTCGTTGGGTCCGCAGGGTGAGAATCAGGGCTCAACGACGGAGGGTTGAACCCATCGGTCCCGAGGCAGGCGCGCGCACGGCATCACGAGCCCATTCCCCCGGAGGCGCACTACGGCCTACCTCCGCGGTGGACCGGAGAGGATGAGAATGCCGCGCCGCGGGTCTTCGCCACGCCGCGAGCCTTCATGGCTCTGGCCTTCGAGCCTTCTGCGGGGCTATCTGGTGGGAGGTTCGCTTCTGCTGGCCTTCGCCTTTCTGGTCTACACGCAGTCGGTCGTCAATCGGATGGAGCGCCAAGGCGTTGCCCTGATCAGAATGCTGAGAAGCATCCTGGAGACCGAGGCGGCCGACACGACCGACGCGGTCTCTTCCCGGTTGGAGCCGCTCTTTGGCGAGATCCGAACCACCCTTCATGCAAGCCTTCCCGTCGTCGTGACCGATGTGGAGGATACCGTGCTCTTCGCCGCAGGCCTCCCGGCAGTGGTGGGCCGCACCTTGAGCGACCAGCCCGAACCCGTGCGCGTGGCGGTCTGGAACATGGACCGAGCCCGCAGCCGGCTCCCGTTGCGACTTGAGCCGGATGGCGAGACCTTGGGGTACATCCATTGGGGTGAACACCGCGTCATCAGGGAACTCAGGTGGATTCCTCCGCTGGAAATCGTCATCGTGGGGGTGTTCGTGCTGTTGGGACTGCTCGGGCTTCGCCGCCTCAAGGCGGCGGAACAGAGGTCCCTCTGGTATGGGATGTCGCGGGAGGCGGCCCATCAGATGGGTACGCCGATTTCATCCCTGATGGGGTGGGTCGACCTTCTCAGATCCCGAGACGCGGCGGCCGGGGTTCCTCCGCTTGAAATCGAGCGGGTGGCCGCCGAGATGAGCCGTGACGTGGAGCGTCTGTCCAAGATAGCCCGACGATTCGAACGCGTCGGGCAGCTGACGAGCCTGGAGATCATGGATGTGCGCCCGATCATCGAGGAGACGGCACACTACTTCCGCGCCAGGGTCCCACAGAAGGACCCCGGCATACGCATCTGCGAGGAGTATGGCAAGTTGTTGCCGGTAAAAGCCAACAGGGAATTGCTGACGTGGGTCCTGGAGAACCTCATTCGGAACAGCCTGGAAGCGCCGCATCCAGGTTGAGGACACGGGACGGGGCATGACGGGACGGGTTCGGAGCAGGGTGTTCCGGCCGGGGTTCTCCACCAAGGAACGGGGCTGGGGTCTCGGGCTCGCCATGGCCAAGCGGATCATCGAGGAGGGGCATGGAGGAAGACTCCGGATCGTCCGCAGTCATCCCGGCCGAGGCACAGTCATGGAGATCGCACTCCCAGGATACGAACGAGGGCAAAGGGAATGACAACGCCGCGCGCATACAGGGTACTGTGGGTGGACGACGAAATCGACATGCTCAGACCCCATCTCATCTTCCTTGAACAGAAGGGCTACATCGTCCGGTCGGCGACCAATGGAGACGATGCGATTCACTACGTTCAGCGGGAGTCGTTCGATCTGGTGCTGCTCGATAAGATCATGGCGGGACGAGACGGGCTCAGCACGCTGGAGGAGATCAAGACGGTCAATTCGAGCTTGCCAGTCATCATGATCACCAAGAGTGAAGACGATGTCGTCATGGATCAGGCAATCGCCAAGCGCATCGACGATTTTCTCATCAAGCCCCTCAACCCGATGCAGGTGTATGGGGCCTGTCGTCGCATCCTCGAGCGTGCCCGCATCAGGGAGACCACCATCGCCGGTGAGTTCGCCAAGGCATTCGGAGAAATGCAGAGCCTTCGTCGGACCGCGGCGGCGCCCAACGACTGGATACGACTGGCGGTGCTTCTGGCCGAATGGGATCTCCGGCTCGACGGGAGCACCGATGAGGCGATGAAGCAGGCTCAACGGGAGCATCGCCGCGAGTGCAACCTGGAATTCTGCAACTACGTCGCCGACCATTATGCCAACTGGACCCGGGGCAGGGACGCTCCCGTCTTTTCCGTTGATCTCGTCCGTCAGTTCGTCGCGCCCCACCTCAAGGCGGGCCGGCGTGTCGTCCTTGTCATCATCGATGGGTTGAGGCTTGACCAGTGGATGGCCGTCGAGCCCCTCCTCCGGCCCTTCTACAACATCAAGCGGCACGACTACTACTCGGTGCTGCCCACCGCCACGCCCTACGCCCGGAACGGCATCTTCTCGGGCCTGTTCCCCGCCGAGATCGCCGAGCAGTACCCTGCCTTCTGGCCCGATGCCTCGGCTGATGAGAGCTCGAGAAACCGTTTCGAGCGCGAGCTGCTGGGGGAACTCCTCCGGAGACTCGGCATCAAGCTGCGGCAGGAGCCTCACTACCAGAAGGTGTTCACGGCCCAGGAAGCCGAGGTCGTGCGCAGATCAGCGAGGCAGATCCTCGGGCGCGAACTCTCGACGCTGGTGTACAGCTTCGTCGACATCCTCACCCACGGGCGATCCCAGTCGGAGATCCTCAAGGAGATCGTTCCTGACGAGACCGCATTCAGGAGTCTGACTCGGTCGTGGTTCAGCCACTCGGCTCTGTTCGAGTTCCTGAAGGATCTTTCCGAGAAGGATAACCTCGTGGTGGTGACATCGGACCATGGGTCCATCCTTTGCCTGCGTTCCACAAAGGTCTTCGGCAACAAGGACACGTCCACCAATGTTCGGTACAAGTACGGCCGGAACCTCGGCTGCAACGATCGCCAGGCGGTGCATGTCACGCATCCGCGGGAGTATCGTCTCCCCACCGACAACCTTGTGACAGACTACCTCATTGCCAGGGAAGACTACTACTTCGTGTATCCGACTCGTTTTCGAGAGTTCGAGCGGCAGTACTTCGGTGGTTTCCAGCACGGCGGCATATCGCTGGAGGAGATGATCGTCCCCCTCGCAGTGATGGAATCCCGGTGACGAAGCCGCAGGGGGTCATCCGGCCGGCCACGGCCTGCGACGTGCAGCGCATCCATGAGGTGGAGCGAGCGTGCTTCTCCGACCCGTGGAGCACCGGCCTTTTCGCGGGCCTCCTCGCGGGAGAGGAAAGCGGGATGGCCCGTGTTTTCGTAGCAGACGTCGAGGGCCGTGTTCTCGGTTTCATTGTCGCCGAGCGCGCCGACCCCGAGGTCCACATCACGAACGTCGCGGTGCACGAGGAGTGTCGTCGGACAGGGATCGCCCGGCGGCTCCTGGATGCCGCGCTGAGCTGGGCCCGCAGCCTGGGGCTGGAAGAGGCGTGGCTGGAGGTGCGGGAGAGCAATGCCGCCGCCCGAGGCCTCTATCGCGAGTTCGGGTTCGTGGTGGCGAACCGGCGTCGGGCCTACTACCGCCACCCCACGGAGGATGCGCTGGTCATGGTGCTGGTGCTTCATCGCGGCGCGACGTTGCCCGAGCCGCTGGTCGCTGCTTCATTGGCAGGAGGTGCATGAGGAGCCCCCGGACGCTGTCTGTCAAGGGAGATGCATCGGAATCGGCCTTGACCCAGGCGGTGCCGCGGGAGTATGCTGTTTTCCAGAAGGGGGCCGTGGGTGAGGGCGACCATCCCACGGCGTGATCCATCCGGATTCAGGCCAGTGAGCTGTCTCTGGAGCGCGCGTGACGGCGTGCACCCGGCCGCGCACGTGTTGACGGCGAGGATGCAGGTTGGGAGGGAAGTGACGACTCATGAGTGAGCCATGGTACAAACGTATCACGAGGGGACCCGCAACTCAGAAGAAGCGTGACATCCCGGAGGGTCTCTGGGTGAAGTGCTCCGACTGCGGTGAGATCCACTACGAGGGTCAGTTGCGGCGGGCGTCGTGGGTATGCAGGAAATGCTCCTTCCACTTCAAGATCCCTGCCCGGGATTACTTCGATCTCCTTCTGGACCCGGGTTCATTCCAAGAGTTGTACGCCGATGTGGGCCCGGTCGACTTCCTTGGATTCCGCGACACGAGGTCATACAGCGACCGGCTGAAGGCGACCCAGAAGAAGACCGGACTCACCGACGCTGCAATCGTGGGCAGCGCGGCCATCGAGGGGATGCCGGTGGCGATCGGTGCTTTGGAGTTCGGCTTCATGGGGGGCAGCATGGGAAGTGTGGTGGGAGAGAAGATTGCACGAATTCTCGACTTCGGCCGCCTGCGCGGGTGGCCCGCAGTGACCATCACCGCCACGGGCGGCGCTCGGATGCAGGAAGGAATACTCTCGCTCATGCAAATGGCGAAGACGGCCGGCGCCGTGGCGCGAATGAACCGGGACGGCGTCCCCTTCATCTCCATTCTCACCAATCCTTCGACCGCGGGCGTCCTGGCATCCTACGCCAGTCTCGGTGATGTCATCATCGCCGAACCAAAGGCGTTGCTTGGGTTCGCCGGGCCGCGGGTCATCCAGCGCACCATCCGCCAGGAACTGCCCCCCGGTTTTCAGAGCTCGGAGTTCTTCCTCGGCCACGGGATGGTGGATATCGTCGCGCCTCGCCACGAACTTCGATCGGTGCTCGGACGGCTGCTGCGCTTCTTCGGGGCCGCTCGCCCCTCAACGGAGCCCGCCGGACAGGACGGGGTTATCGCGCAACCGGCGGAATAGCCGGGGCAACGGGGAGTCACGTCGTGCGCCTTCTGGACCGGCTGCTGCCCGGCACGCCCATCCCCCAACAGCGGATTGCCAACGCCCCGGTTGACGGGGCGCTGGTGCGTGAGTCGCTCTCCCGACACGGGCGCTTCACTCTGACTGCCCGTGGGGGCAGCATGAACCCCGCCGTCCCCGACGGTTCAGTGGTCGTGGTAGAACCGGCAGCGTTCAGCCTTGCCCGCTATGGCGAGATCGTGATGGCCACCTACGGCGGCACATGGCACGTCATCCATCGCATCGTGGGTCGCGATCGACGCGCCGGCATGCTCCTGACCAAGGGAGACAGTCTCGACGGTCTCGATCCGCCGGTCGACGAAGCCATGTTCCTCGGCCGTGTCGCAGGCTACTCACGAGGAGCGAGGAGAGTGGCGTTGGACAAGGGTCTGATGCGGCGGGCGGGACCTTTGCTGGCCACGCTCTCAATTGGATCGCTCGCGCTGGTCGCGATCCCGGTCCGGGTTCTCAGAGGCATCCCGTGGGGAACCAGAATCGCCCGCCTTCTGGCCCGGGTCGCCCGGGGGCCTGCGTGGGTCCTGGCGTGGGTGCTGGTTCGGCTCAGTGCGCGGCCCTGCGGGCCGCGAAGCAGTGGTCGAGGTACAGATCGTAGTGACGATCGCTTGCCCTGAGAAGCCAGGGCACCTTCGCTCGCTCCTCGATGACCTCGAATCCGGGGAGATGGTCCAGCACCACTTTCCTCGGATCCCCGGTTCCCGCTTCCAGGTGCTGCGTGACCGCCGTGGCGTGATCGAGATAGGGCGTTGACATTGCGAGCACGCCGTGGGCGGAGAGGGCACGCACTTTCTCCGCGAGCACCTCGAATGGGTCGTTCACGATGTCGATGAGGTTGCAGCTTGTGATCACGCCCGCGCTCGCCGAATCCAGGGGGACATCACTTCCCGTGGCGACCACGAACTCGATGTTGCCGACGGAGAAATCCGGAAGCGGCTCCGAGTCATAGCTGATCCCCTCGCGGTAGATCCGAAGCGGGGCGGGACCGCACGGCTCGCGCAGGAGCGTCCGCCGGGCAGTGATGATCTTCTCGAAACTCAAGTCCACGCCGATCGCCCGCCTGCAGAACCCCGCCAGACGCAGCGTGAGACCACCTACCGAGCACCCCATGTCGAGGCCAAGCTCCGGACTGCCCGCCCACTTTTCGGCCATGTTGCCCAGCACGCGCACGGGCCCCTGCCGATGGCATGCCCCCAGGAGATCGTCGAGGATGGCGTCTCCCGATGGCAGCGGGGGGAAGTAGTGAGTGAGGAGATACGTGCCCAGCCACTTGTGCAGCGGGTGGGCAATCCGTTCGTCATACGTCTGAGGCTTTGGGAACAGCTTGTCCTTCTTGCCCTCCAAGTCGGCCAGCATCCGGTTGTGCAGCCATACTTCAAAAGGCGTGCTCATCCCCCCGATATCGGCGAGGTAGCCCTTGGCGAACGGGTAGAATCCGCGGAAGTACCGGAATGGGTTTCGGACCAGAACGGCCACACCAGCAACCACCGGATAGGATGCCCCGCACGATTCGCACCGTACCGCGCCCTCGCGGAGCTCGCCTCCGGCCTCGCGTGGCGGCGGTTCCGCGGCGATTGCGAGGCGACCCCGGCAGGGACCGGCGTCAGCGTTCCGGCCGACGCACCGAAGTTGGGAGAGCGCCCAGATCCTCATGGCTAGTTCAGGTACCCGAGGGCCCGGAGCTGCGCTTCCGTGTCTGCGTCGATGCGCGCCTTGTTGCCGCCCGCCGAGTGGGGGAGCGACTCAGCCAGTGCCGCGGAGGTCTCCATCCAGCCGTGGAGTTCCGCAAGCATCGACTGGACGCGGGCGGTGTCGGCCCGGGCAAGGTCCCACCGCTCGGCGGGATCGTTCTCCAGGTCGAACAGCATGGTCTTCCCCGTGGTGGGGTTGAGGACGAGTTTGAACCCGTCATCGGTGATCGACTTCAGCTCGTCGTAGTACAGAAGCGCTTCAGCGAAGGCCGGTGCCGGCGGCGGGCCGGATGCGGCACCGTGGATCAAGGGTACGAGGCTGTGGCCCTCCATCTCGGATGTTGCCGGCACACCCCACATGTCGAGTATCGTCGGCATCAGATCCAGGAGTCTGACGTAATCTCGAACCACTTTGCCGGCGGGCACCTTCCCGGGCATGCGGAACACAAGCGGCACCCGCAGATTCTCGTCGTACAGCGTGTGCCCGTGCATGACCCCGTCGTGATCCCAGAACTCTTCGCCATGGTCAGCGGTGAGGATGAACAGAGTCTGATCCCAGATTCCCGCCTCGCGGAGCGTCTGCACCAGCCGCCCTATCTGGTCATCGGTGTAGCGGATCTCACGGTCATACAGCACCTGGAGGTGCGCTTTCTCCTCGGGCGTCACGCGGGCGCCGGTGCGAAGGCTGTTGATCAGCCCGGATGTTTCCCTGAACCGCCCCCTATATGGGGTGTCCTCGAACAGACCCTTGTATTCGGGGGGGGGTTGGTAGGGATCGTGCGGATCCACCGTGTGAATCCAGAGGAAGAAGTCGCGGTCGTGGTGCATCCTGATCCAGTCGATGGCGCGGTCTACCGCGTCCTTCGCCAGGAAGGTCTGGTTGAGGGGGAAGAGATCCGGCCAGAAACGCCGGGCGAGGCGCATCCACAGCATGCGCTGGTAGCGGCCCCAGTTGAACACTTCCCCGGAATGGTGATACCCGTCATAGCCCTGGGCCATCCCAAAGGTGTCCTGCAGCCAGCCGTTGGTCACGACGGCCTGCGTGAGGATCCCGTGTTCCTGGAGTTGCTCCGCCAAGGTGATGCGGGTCTCCTCCAGCTTGTTGTTGCCCGAGAGCACTGCATTCACCGTCGGGTAGGTGCTGGTCATGAAGCTGGATATCGAAGACAGGGTCCAGGGTGACTGGGAGCGGGCATTCCAGAACAGCGTTCCCTGGGTGGCGATAGAGTCCATGACCGGCGAGGTGGCGCGGTGATACCCGTAGCAGCCAAGGTGATCCGCACGGAGCGTGTCGATGCTGAACAGGATGGTCTTCGAGCCCTTGCCGCCACGGCCGCCCTCGAGGAGGTGAGGACGGGGGGTCGCGTAGGAGGCCAGTGCGGCGACTGAACCGGCACACAAGACGACCGGCAGGGCGAGCCTTCGGAGTACCCCTGCGTGCTCGCGGTAGATGACGGCGAGGGCTCGTTTTGACACGAGGGTCAAGACGACGAACGCAACGGCAACCAACGCGACGGCGGCCAGGATCTTCCAGGTCGTGTGCCAGAGGGGGAGGTTGCGTTTGGCCCACAGGAACAGAACTGCCGAGATAACCGTCGAAGGCCACACGGCGCCGAACGTCAGCCCCACGTTTCCCGGCGAGAACCGCAGGCACAGGGCATGCACGACCAGCCCGATGCCGACACCGGCCAGAACCCCGATGGCGACTGTCTGGAGGTTGAACAGGATGCGGCTGGCCGAGATGAGACTGGCGAGGTTCAGGAACGGGTTGCTGGTCATCAGCGCCCACATCCCCACGCCCGCCGCAGCCACCGTGCCGGCCACGAGCCCCGTGAGGCCCGCCGGAGACGCGGAGCGGGCACGCCGGGCCAGCAGAGGAAACAGCAGCACGCACACGAGGATCGCTGCCACGCATCCCAGCACGGGGTAGGCGGCCAAGGGCACTGCAAGAGACATGCTGATATCGCGCCACGATTTCAGGGTCTTGCTGGCGGGCCCTAGCTGGATCGCCAGCACAGCCTGTAGCCCTTCGATCCCGGCGAATGCCAGGCCGCCCAAGTAGCCAACGGCCACGGAAGTCTTGACGAAGCGCTTGAAGACGGACATCGGGGAACCTATCCTGGGTATTGAGAGGGGGAGAGAACACGCGGATTCGGCAGTCACACCGATCATGAAAGCTGGTACAATGAACACGCGCTTCACCGTCCTGGCAACCCGGCTGGCCCTCGCGATGGCGGTGTGGCAGTGCGCGGTGTTCGCGCAATGGCCGTCACCACGCCAGAACCCGCGGAACACCGCGTTTTCGGGACGTTCGGCCTCTCTGGCCATGACACCCGTGCGACGGTGGCGGTACGTTCCGCTCCAGGGGTCGATCTCCAGCTCCTACCTCGCGGTGGGTGATCTCGATGGCGACGGTCGCCCCGAAATCGCCGCCGGGTCGTCGCCCATGGGGGCGGGCAACGAGAATGCGGGGGCTGTCTGGGTGATTGACCGTCTCGGGCAGGAGCGCTGGTGGGCGCCTCTGGATGGCTATGTCAAGTGGGCCTCGCCGGCAATCGCGAGACTCGACGCGGATACCCTGCACGACGTGGTGGTCGGGTCGTCATGGTGGTCGAGTCTCTTCGCCTTCCGAGGCACAGACGGCGATACGCTTTGGACCGCTCTCGAGGGCCTCTCCCAGGTGGGAATGAACGCGGGCGACCTGGAGGGCGACAGCGTCATCGACGTCGTGGTCGCGGACTACCAGAGCCCGCGGCATGTCCGCTCCGTGAATGGGAGCGGTCAGGTTGAGTGGACGGCCGCTACCTCCGGGACCACCTACAACATCCCGGCCATCGGCACCCTGGGCGACAACCGGGGAGTCGCGTTCACCGCGCATGCCCCGGCGTGGAGGGAGCAGCTCTACTTTCTCGATCCTGATGGTGATGAGATCTGGACCTACCCGGCAGCACCGACCGCGGAACAGCTCCAGTTGACTCCACCCGAGCTCGGGTATCTCGCCGACTATGGCTATGTCTCCGCGGTGCTGGATGACTTTGATTGCGATGGTCAGAACGAGGTGGGATTCGGAACCGATCTGAACTACTATGTCGTCGAACCGCGCGGCGGCCTGCGATGGAGGCAGCCCACAGGACTCGCGGGCAATGGATTCACGGCCTTGCTGGACGGTGTCGGCGATACTCTTTCATGCGTGGATCATCACTACCAGGTCATGGATGCTGCAGTGGCGGACCTCAACGGCGACGGGGCCAGCGACGTCGTGTACGGTCTCATGAGCGACTGGTGGGGAAACCAGGTTCAAGGCGACCCCTCCAGTCTCGACATCACGGCCATCACGTACCGGAACGCCTTGGTCGCGCGAAGCGGGGTTGATGGTTCGCTGCTGTGGCGTTTCGATGCCCGCCACCCGTGTATCGAATCCAGGGGGATTGGCAGGATGGGCGAGCCGGTGGCGTGCCTCGTGGGAGACGAGGTCGTGGTGATCGCGGGCAGCAATGACGGGTATCTCTACGCGGTGCGAGGCTCCGATGGCCAGATGCTCTGGGAGCTGTGGGGGAACTGGTACCTCTGGCAGCGGGGGATGGCGTTGGCCGACCTGGACGGCGATGGATCGGATGAACTGCTCGTCGTGCACCAGGGAGGCATAGAGGCGTGGTCATCACTCGCGCAGCCGACGCTGTGGGCAACGGCAGATGCCTCGGGAGTGCACCTCGCCTGGTCAGGCGATCCGGTTACCCAGGCCTGGAAGGTCTACCGTGGGAGCGCGGCGTGGTTCAGCATCGGAGAGGCGGAACTCCTCGCCCAACTTTCCGGCGCGGAGATGTCACTGATCGACCCCGCGGAAGGGTTCCTCCACAACCCTGCGATGAATGCCTACTATCGCGTCGTGGGGATGGCGGGTACCGCCGCGTCGGTTCCATCCCGGGCGTCAGGGGAGTTCGACTGGGCCCTTGATGATTCACGGTGCGTGGTGCACAGTCCACAACCGGCAGGTGCCCATCCTCGCCGGGTGGGAGCGGCCTCCCGTCACGATTGAGCGAAGCGGACGCCTCAGCCGCTGTTCGAGTTGCCTCCGCGGCGGCATCGAAGGAACTGTGTCGGCGATTGCGGGATGGCCATGTCGACGTGTGGCCACTCGGCCTCAGAAGCGGCGGCCGACCCCGATCTGCGCGCCGCAGTTATGCGCCCGCCAGCTCTTATATCCTTCAACGTTCAGTGTCCGCCGCACTGCGTGGAACACCGCTTCACCGAACCAGAACTTGTCCGGCCCGATCCTGCCCTGCACGCCCGCGGCGGCACTCATCCCGAGACTGCGCCGGAAGCTGAGGCTCTCATCGGGATACAGCGTCGTGTCTCCCTGCAGCCCTGCGGCGCCCGCGTATAGCCCGAGTCCGGCGCGAAGGTAGGGGAGCGTCGGCCCCCTGCCGAAGTCGTACCGCACCAGTGCGGAGACGACGTTTTGCGAGACCGTGGCTTCGCCCACGGGTTCGTCGGAGAGCCGGTAGTCCCACCTGAAGGGAAGAAGGGAGACTCTCAGTTCGACCCCGGCGGAGATGTGTGCCGTCAGGGGCGCCAGCACCGTCACGCCGATCGGCACTTCCTTGCCGTGCGCGGTGGTCCCCAGGAAACGCATGAAGTCATCGTCGAAGAACGAGAGACCGTATCCCGTCAGCACGGCTGTGTTGATGCCGGCATGGCATGGAGCGGCCAGGGAGGTCGCCCCGCAGAGGATCGTGCCGGCGAGCCGGAGGCGCAGCGTGCGGCGGTGGGAAACGGCGGGAGGTGGATGCGGCATCATGCGTGGGGGCGCCTCTCTCCGGTGAAACGTGGCCCGTGATCCGCGCGGGTCTTCAATGCGGAGAAAGAAACAGGGGCCGCGACCGAGCTCGCGGCCCCCTGATCCTCCACAGGGACTAGAACTTCATTCCCGCGCCGAGATGGATCGCCCAGTTGTTGGCGCCAAAGCTCTCGGCATCCTCAACATCCGCCTCGCGGCTGACGATGTGGTAGACGAACTCGGCCATCCAGATCTTGGTGTCGCCAAAGTCGGCGGTGAGACCGCCGCCCACGTTGAACCCGATGGCGTTCTTGTAGTCAGTCTCAGAGTCCAGAAGGCCAGAGCCGGCCTCGGCCTCGAACTCAGCCTTGCCCATGTAGAGGCCCGCGCCTCCTCGAAGATGTGGTCGCACGGACCCCTGACCCATCTCGAATCGAGCCAGCCCGCCAAGGATCATCTGGCCGATCTTCGTTTCGCCGACCTTGGTCCCCGCGTACTCGTACTCCCAAGTGAATGGCACAACTGCATAGTTGACTTCTGCTCCGACCGACAGGCCGGGGCTCAACTCGACCAGAAGCTCGGCACCGACCGGAATGTAGCCGGCGGCATCCTCTTGGTCTTCGAACGCCGACTGGCCGTAGCCAGCGAAGCCCAGTAGAGTCGTCTGGGCTGAGGCGCCGGCAGCGACGAGCGCCAGCGCCAGGAGTGTGATGAACACCTTGTTCATGCTGATCCTCCTGAGAAAAGTGGACACGCGGGTGGGCGGCCCCGCCGAGGGTGTCCGTGACTCGGCAGGTGAGACTTCGCACGATCTTAACGTCGAGCCCGATGAAAGGCAAATGCCGCGCACGCGGCCATGGGCTGATCGCAGGGAAAGGCAGAGGCGAGCACCTCCTGAAGGAGGCCCGGATACCTGAGTACTGCCTCAACCCCCGTCTGACCAATCGACGGATATAGGACATGTCCTATAGCTCCGGCCGCCGGCCTCGCGCCGGAGGGTGCCATCGCCGCGTATCCCCGTCACGATAGGGGCGAATGGTACCGGGAAGGGGGGCCGCGACACACGCGACGCAGGGGTTCCGGTATCCGGTCAGACTCCTGGAGGGGTCACTGAGGAGGGATCAGCCGCTCGGGGTTCCAGTGATCGTGCAATTCCCTCCTGAGCAAGGCGATGAAGTCGCGCTCGGTGACGATCCCCTCGAGCTTCTTTCCCCCACCGGTGAGGATGAGAAGCGCCCCGGTGGGTTCGTCCAGCAGGCGTTGCGCAGCCTCCGAGATCAACATGGAGGGTGTGACACTCGGCATCACCGCGGACATCACCGATTCGACGTCAACCACCCCGTCCAGGAATTGCCACTGCTCGGCCTCGCTGAGGCCGAATGTCGCCGAGTAGCTGAATCGAAGGATATCGTGCTGGGTGAGAAGACCCACCGCAGTACCGTTGGTTACCACCGGAAGGTGGCGGAAGCCGCCCTGCTCCATCAACGCCAGCGCGTCGGACAGGGTGGCGGTGACGCCTACGGTCGTCGGGTCGCGGGTCATGATCTCGCCGACCGAGATCCTCTTCCGCGCGATCGCCGTTTTCTGAGGTCTGCCGAAGCGATCCCGGCTGTGGGGGATGTCCGCCAGGTAGGTGAGCGCTTCTCGGACGGTGGCCACGCCCAGGAGCTGGTATGCCTCGTCGACGACCGGCACACAGTAGTGGCCGACGGTTTCCATCGCCGCCAGCGCGTCGAGGAGGGTTGCGGCAGGTGAAAGAGAAATGTAGTCACTCCTGCAGACGTCATTCAGTCGAACGACATGGTCCAGGAACACCGCATTGATGTTGGGCCTGTCCTGGAAGAGGGCGGATAGGGAGTACTTCAGCAGTTCCCTGTCGCTGAGGAGGCCGATCAGTCGCCTTCCCTCGCATACGGGAACATGGCGAACGTGCCGTTCGTGGAAGAGCTTAAGCACGGTGCTCAGGTGTTCGTCGCGATTCACGACGGGCGGGTTCCCGTCCATGATCTGTGACAACCTGGGATTGGGCAGCACGGCGTCCCTCCTGAGGGAAATACCTACTCAGAGAGTCACCAATATAGCCTGGTCCGTTGCTCGAGGCCAGAACGGCATTCCGGGGCCGACTCGCGTGGTCAGCGCTTCACGGCGTCGGCAGAAGCGACATCATGAACGCCAGCTCTGGTGTGCCACGCTCCTTACGTTGCCCAGTTCTCAGGGCATTCCAGGGTGCGCGCGCCGAGTGCCGGACGGCCCGGGTTCCGTACGACCCGGCGTGGGAGGTCGCAGGGGAACCCATCCGGCAGGGTGCCTTGCCTTTGGTATTGACGGACCGCCTGTCCCTGCTCTTATTCTTCAACTTGCTGGCTATTTCTGCAACCAGGCCAGCTCAACCCGAAGCCCCAAGTTTGCCCGAAGCAAGGGGGAACAATGTTTAGGACGAGGAAGCGCTCGGACGAGGAGAACGGCCAGCAGTTGGGAAGGGTGCCGCCGGCTCCTCAGGAACTTCTTGCCAAGGAGGCCGCCATGGCTGAGAGGCTGCTGGAGGACCTGATTCCAGAAGAGCCTCCG
>JALOPK010000225.1 GCA_025453925.1 Candidatus Eiseniibacteriota bacterium
ATCCCTGGTTCGAACGTGGGCCTGGGGAGCGATGATACGCTGTTCTCCCTCATCGATGGCTACGTCGCAACAGAACGCCAGGGTCGCACTCGCAAGCGGGTGAGCGTCTACCCCGAACGCGTGTAGCTCTTCGGGCTGAAGGGCCATGGCCCTGGGAGTGATCCCCGCGCGGCTGGGGTCGACGCGCTTTCCCGGCAAAGTCCTGCATCCCCTCGCCGGCAAACCGATGATGCAGTGGGTGTGGGAACGAGCCAGACAATCCACCGCGATCCGCGATCTGGTTATCGCCACTGACTCCGAGGCGGTCCGGCAGGCAGGCGAGGCGTTCGGTGCGCGCGTGGTAATGACCGACGCCCGTCATGAGTCGGGCACCAGCCGTGTCGCCGAGGCTGCCGGCGGTTGCCCGCACAACATCGTGGTGAACATACAGGCCGATGAGCCACTGGTTGACCCTGTGTTGCTGGACCGGCTGGTGCATGCGCTCCGCTCCACTCCGTGGGCCCACGTCGCGACTCCCGCCCTGACGCTTCTGGATCACGACCGGCTCGTGAATCCCAACGTGGTCAAGCTGGTGATGGCGCATGATCACCGTGTCCTGTACTTCTCCCGGGGCGCCATACCCCACGGCTTCTCGCCACAACCGCGCTTCGGCGCGACGTGGGAGCATCAAGGCATCTATGCCTTCCGACGTTCCGCCCTCGAGGCGTGGATCTCATCCCCTCCCTCGCCGCTAGAAGACGCAGAGCGGCTCGAGCAGCTCCGGCTCATGGATGCCGGAATGGCATTCATCGCCGTGATCGCGAGTGATCCCTCTCCAGGGGTTAACACCATCGAAGACATCCCGCTCGTCGAACAACTTCTCAGGAGGCAATGCCGTGAGCAGTGAGGGTGAATTCCGCATCATCTCGGTGCTGGGCGGTGTGCTCAGCGGCATCGGAAAGGGTCTTGCCACCGCGTCGATCGCCCGGATTCTCCAGGAGTACGGCTATCGCACCACCGGGATCAAGATCGATCCCTACATCAACTTCGATGCGGGCACGCTGCGTCCGACCGAGCACGGTGAGGTATGGGTCACCTTCGACGGCGGCGAAATCGACCAGGATCTCGGCACCTACGAGCGTTTCATCGGCCGGGAGCTGGGCAAGCGGAACAACATCACCACGGGCCAGGTGTACAAGAGCGTCATCGACCGGGAGCGGCGGGGGGAGTATCTCGGGAAGACCGTGCAGCTCATTCCCCACATACAGGAGGAGATCGTCAACCGGATCCTGGAAGCCGCGCGTGGGTTCGAGTGCGTCCTCCTGGAGGTCGGGGGAACTATCGGCGATCACGAGAACATCCCGTTTCTGCTCGCGCTCAAACACCTTGAGCGACGGTTTGGACCGAACCGAGTGGTCCACGTGCTCCTCACGTACCTGCCGATACCGGGGCACCTTGGTGAGATGAAGACGAAGCCGGCGCAGCAGGCGATTCGCATGCTCTCGGAGACGGGCATCTTCCCCTCCTTCATCCTATGCCGGGCCGAGCGCGAGGTGGACCAGGTCCGCAAGAACAAGATCGAGACCTATGCGAACATCGATGCCGAAAGCGTCATCAGCGCGCCGGACGTGCGCCATGTCTATTCATTGCCGTTGCTGTTCGAGCGCGAAGGGCTAGGGCGGAAGCTCCTCGTGAAGCTCGGCCTTCCTCCCCGGAGGGAGCCGGATTGGGGTCAGTGGCGGGATGCGGTGTACCGCCTTGAGCATCCCCAGCGGTCCTGCCGAGTCGCCATCGTCGGCAAGTACGTCGACTCGGGGAGCTTCAGCCTCAGTGACAGCTACGTTTCGATAAACCGGGCACTGGAGCATGCGGGCGCGTCCCGGTCGACGAAAGTGGAAGTTCAGTGGGTCGACTCGAAGACCTTGGAGCATCACCCGCCGGAGGAGATTCTGGCCCCCTACCACGGGATCATCATCCCCGGAGGCTTCGGGGGAACCGGCATGGAAGGTAAAGTGGAGGCCATTCGGTTTGCCAGGGAGAACGGCCTGCCTTTCCTCGGCCTCTGCTATGGGCTCCATCTTGCCATAGTCGAGTTCGCACGGAATGTTCTTGGGCTCGATGGAGCGGCCACCACCGAGGTGGAACCCCTCTCCCCGCATCCCGTGATCGATCTGCTCCCCGCCCAGAAGGAGAAGCTGAAGGTGGATGGGTACGGCGGAACGATGCGTCTGGGCTCCTATGCCGCCCAACTGGACGACGCGTCGGCGGTATGCCGGCTCTATCGGTCGACGGGCCGTCTCGATAGGGATCGGGAGCGGCTGCTGGAGTGGAAGGAAGATCCCGCCCTTGCCTTCCGGCTGGGCACGGTGGATCTCGATGCCCCTGCCGTACTGGAGCGGCACCGACACCGGTACGAAGTCAACGATGCCTACGTGGATCGAATGCGTCAGGGGGGAATGGCCATTTCGGGTTGGCACACCAAAGCCGATGGCCGGGTCCTGGTGGAGTTCATCGAACTCCCCGGCCACCATTTCTTCATTGCGACCCAGGCCCATCCGGAGTTCCAGTCGCGTCTCGAGGATCCGGCGCCGCTGTTTCTCGGACTGGTTGAGGCCTGCGAACGGCGGGCGGGAGCCGCGTGACAGGCAGTTCGGCCGTGAGGATCGGCCCGGTCCCGGTGGGAGGGGGGGCGCTCACCGTCGTCGCGGGTCCCTGCGTCATCGAGAGCGAAGAAATGGTTCTCGACACCGCGGGGTTCCTCGCCGATCTGTGCCGGGAGCTCGGCGTGGGGTTCGTTCTCAAGTCCAGCTACATCAAGGCGAACAGGACAGCCGGCGATTCGTTCCGCGGCCCGGGCATCGATGAGGGCTTGGCGGTCCTTGCCCGGGTGAAGCACCATGTCGGGTGCCCCCTTCTGGTGGATGTGCACGAGACGCACGAGGTGCCGGCCGCCGCAGCCGCCGCAGACGCGCTGCAGATACCGGCGTTCCTCTGCCGGCAGACCGCCCTGCTCGAGGCTGCTGGCCGGTCCGGGCGCCCCGTGAACATCAAGAAGGGTCAATTTCTCGCCCCGGACGACATGGCTTTCGCGGCGCGCAAGGTGGAGCGTGCCGGGGGCGTCGGCGTGATGCTCACCGAGCGGGGCACCTTTTTCGGCTATCACGATCTGGTCGTCGACATGCGCGGGCTGCTGCGGATGCGCTCCCTGGGCTACCCGGTGCTGTTCGACGCGACGCACAGCACCCAGAGTCCCGGCGGCCTCACCGGCCGCTCGGGCGGCGATCGCTCACTGGCGGAACCGCTCGCCCGGGCCGCCGCTTCGCTGGGCGTCGATGGCATCTTCATGGAGGTGCATCCTTCCCCCGACGATGCGAGGAGTGACGCCGCCGCCCAGCTTGATTTCGCGGGTGCCCGCCGGCTCCTGACCGGGGTGCTCGCAGTGCGGGCGGCCCTTCGGGACCATCCGTGACCATCGGCGTCCTGGCGCTCGACGTTGACGGCGTCCTTACCGACGGCGGCCTCTACCTCAGCGGTCTCGGAGAGGAGATGCTGCGGTTCGGGGTTCTCGACGGACTGGGAATCACCCGCTGGCTGCAGACCGGCCGTCTGTGCGTGTGGGTGAGCGCCCGGTCATCCCCCGCGGCAGCGGTGCGCGCCGAACGACTGGGCGTGAAGCATCTCCTTTTCGGTGTGCACGACAAGGCCTCCGCGCTGGAGTCGTTTCTCGGTGAACACGGGTACACATGGGCGGATGTCGCCTACATGGGCGACGATCTGGTCGACATGGAGCCCGTGATGCGTGCGGGACTTGGCATCGCCGTCGCCAACGCCGTCGCCGAGGTGAGGGACGCGGCTCGGTATGTCACCGTGGCATCCGGCGGCGCCGGAGCGGTGAGGGAGGTAGTGGACATGCTGCTGGGATCTGACACAAGGCCCTTCCATGAGACTACGCAAGAGGCTGACGCGGGGAGCCGCGGCTCGTGCCGTACGCCTGCTGGCCGCCATCGCTCGCGGACTCCCTGACCGTTCGATCCAACACGTGGGGCACGCGGTGGGAGACATCGGACGGCGTTGTGCGCCATCACTGGCCGCCCGCGCATGCCGCAACATCGGGCGGGTCTTCCCCGACTGGTCGGACGAACGGCGCCGACAGGTAGCCCGAGGCGTGTTCCGGCATCTGGGGGTGAGCGTGCTGGAGGCCGCCAGGCTCCCTCGCCTCGTAGCGGACCGGAGGATGCCCCGGCTCACGGTCCTCGGCATCGAGACCCTTGACGCCGCCTGCCGGCGCGGCGGAGGCGTCGTCGTTGCTACGGCGCATTTGGGGAACTGGGAAGTGCTGGCCGCGTGCTTCGCCGACATGGGATACCCGGTCCATGTTGTCGCGCGGCGTCACTCGAACCCGAGCATCGATGCGTTCATTGCCGATCTCAGGGAAGGATATGGCGTCAAGGTGCTGGACCGCGACAGGGACGTGAAGGGCATGCTCCGGGCGCTCCGCGACGGGGGAATCGTCGCGCTGCTGGTGGATCAGGATACCCGGGTGCAGGGGACCATGCTGCCGTTCATGGGGCTGCCGGCGTACACCCCGTTAGGTCACGCCCGCCTGGCGCTCCGCACCGGAGCGGCACTCGTCGTGCTCACGATCACTCGGGATGCGGGCGGGCATCACACCGTCCGGGTGTGGGAGGAGGTAGCGCCGGATCTGTCGCTCTCCTCGGAGGCCCGGGTCGAGGCGATGGCGCGGCGCTGCAATCAGATTCTGGGCGAGGCCATCGCCGCCGCACCCGAGCAATGGGTGTGGTTCCATCGGCGCTGGCGCGCTTCTGCGGAGGCCGTGCAGTGAGGTGCGCATTCACTGCAGCAGTCGCCGCGCTGCTGGTCGGCTGTAATCCCACCGTTTCGAATCCTCCCCGGCCCGGCCAGGAGGTCCCCGCGCAGGAGATCGATGACTTCAGCTTCACGGAGACCAGGCTCGGCGTGCCGAGGTGGACCCTCCATGCCAAGACCCTCAGCGACTTCCGGGCCAAGGAGTACGCGGTGGTGGGCGGGGTACTGGTGGACTTCTTTCAGCTTGAAGAGGAATCCCTCGTGACCACGAGCACACTGCGCGCGGACAGCGGCGAGTTTCGCCGCAGCACCAGAGACATGAGGGTGTGGGGGGACGTAGTCATTCACAATCGCGAAGGAACTGAACTGTACACCGGATGGTTGCGCTGGACGGAGCGGACGGGGCGCATCACCACTCTGGACACGGTGCTGGTGCAGCGTGGAGTCAGCACCATGCGAGGCACGGGTCTGGAGAGCGATCCCGAGTTACGGGACGTCAGGATACTGGCCGACGTGACGGGCAACCTGCCGGGGAGGAAATAGATGCTGGAGGCCCGGGGACTCGTGAAGTCCTACAAGAGGCGACGGGTCGTGGACAACGTCAATCTCGAGGTGAATCAGGGCCAGATCGTCGGGCTGCTCGGTCCCAATGGTGCCGGCAAGACCACCACGTTCTATATGATGGTCGGCATCATTTCCGCGGATGAGGGCACCGTGATGGCTGAAGGTGATGACATCGGACGCCTCCCGGTCTACCAACGGGCGAGAAGGGGGATCGGCTACCTGAGCCAGGAACCGTCGGTGTTCAGGCGGCTGACCGTGGCGGGGAATCTCACTGCTGTCCTGGAGATGCTGAGGTTT